>JAPYLE010000240.1 GCA_027293795.1 Rickettsia endosymbiont of Ixodes persulcatus | reverse complement strand
TTGAGAGCACATCATCTAGAGCTTTGAATAGTTTCATTCTTAAATCGTAACTGTAACTGCTTGCCATAACTTATTTATTATTATTTATAACATATATATTAGCATAGTATGTACCTATTTACTATGGTCTAGCTATATTTTCAACCAATTTTTGAAGCATTATATAAAAGTTATTACTTTCAAACTATTATTTTATGATTAATGATTTTTTTAATTTTTAGTTATAATTAGAATCTAAAATTAGCTTATTGAGGTAATGAATTTATGGAAAAATAGAGGATGGTGACCCCTACGGGACTCGAACCCGTGTTCCCACCGTGAAAGGGTGGTGTCCTAACCGCTAGACGAAGGGGCCTTTTTTATAAGTAGGCAGGTAGATGTATTAAAATCATGTCATACCGTGGCTACGACCACGGTATGACAGTAAGCTAGAAGCTTTATACAACACCTTTGCAAATATTGCAAGTATAAAAATTATAGGTTTACTTTAAGCTTAACGCTACCTTGATGACTTCGATAATGTTTATTTAGATAATAATTATAATCCAAAGAAATAGTAGTATTTTTTATACTCCCCATAACCCCTGCTCCTAAATTATAGGATGTTTTTGGTTGTTTCGGTATTAGATAATCCTGCTTGAATGTATTATCAAATATTCTAACAACTCTATTTATTCTTTGGGTTTTCTCTTTAAAATTATGTTCTACAGCTCCTTCGAATGTTAGCCCTAAATTATTAAATTTTAAAGCATCTTTCAAAGGTACTTTAACTTTAGTACCGACAATTCCGGACAATATATTATTCTCTTTCATTGTAAGAGCTATTTCTTGTACGTTAATACCGGTTTCATTATATACCCCGTCTCGTGACTTACCGTATCTTAAGCCGATATTTGGAGTAATAACGAGATTGTTTTTAACAAGATAATTATAATTCAGTAATGCTTCCGCATTATAACTATGATTGCGATGCTTTACATTACTTCTAATTTTAGTATCACCGTATGAATAAGTTGTCTTATCTTTAATAAAGTTTTTAGCAGCAGATACTAAAGCTTGTGCTACAAAATTCTTCAGTAATTCTTTTTGTCCGTAAATAGAAACTACATGACTATTAATAAGTTCTTTGTCATTATTTTTACTATTTTTAAATTTAAATACTGAATGAACATTACTATAAGCTATACCTACAATATTATTGTCGATTTCAACGTCAAACCCGATAGTAGCACCTTTATTAATACCTCTATAACCGGTCATATTGTCAACACGTCCACAATTATTAGTGCCGTACATACCACGCATCCATAAACCTCTTTTTATACGAGACTCTTCATCATCACCGGCTGCAACGGCATTAAGAGCTTCAGAAGAATCTAACCTTGCACTAAGAATAGACTTACTTATATTTTTAACGACTTGAACTCCTTGATTAAGGGTAGGAGCAATTGCTGCAATACTCTTTTTTGCTTCTTCTATTACTTCCTGTTTAAGAGAAATAACCGTATCAACTTCTGTTGTTTTAAGATTATCCTCTCTAGAATCAGGTAACTGATCTACTGCTTCTTCTTCAGATTCTGAATCTATTCCTGCGTCATTATCGTCATCTTCATCTTCGCTACCATCGCCTAATGCTAAACATTCCTTTTCTCTACCGTCACTTAATGCTAATGCATACTCATTACTTGATGCAGGTAGTGCAAGTAATCGCTGACCTCCTGCTTCTTGAATACATGCTTTTGTTACCTCTTCGTCTTCTGATGATTGTTCCTCTCCTGATGGCAAAGAATGTATAGTTGTATCGTTATTTGAACTTAACATTTCCTGTAATGTTGATCCATCCAAAATAGCTTCAGGATCTTCCTGGACTTTAGATTCAAGGACATTAATAACTGATTCGGAAATCCCTGAACTCAATTTCTTAAGGGATTCATTTATTTCTTCAAAAGAAACATTATTTAATTTTGATGGATCTGCTATACATGCATTTATAGCATCGTGCATAGTTACTTCTTCTTCTTTCAGCGCTTTAATCTGCTGAGCAGTTTGATCAGCTCCTGAGCTTGTACTTGGCAATTGTTCCAGCTCTTGCCTTTTAACCATTACTGCCATTTGATATGTCCGTAAAGCAGCTATTTTATTTTCGATTGATGTTGTTGAATCATTTGTATTAATATAATCAACACCACTAGATACACTGTTTATGCTGTCAACTGAAGATGAACGTGATGGCTCTGAGCCACCTGTGTCTGAATATCTAACAGCTTGAAATAAAAGATCTATGGCTTTTATATCTTGTTCTAACTGTGACTGTTTTTTCTGTAGCTCCATATGTTCTATAGCTAATTTCTCAAGTTTTGGATCATCTTCACGTTGGTTACGTAATACAGAGTATTGTTCTTCCGTAGCTCTCTTAGAAGCAATCACTTTTTGGGAGTCCTCATATAAAGCATCATATTTTCTTAGAGGTGCAAACTTTGTTCCAAGTACTGGATATAAGTGTTCTAATGGTTTTTGTACTTTATTATTTTCTTTGTTATCCTCTAAAGCTTTTTTAACTAATGTTATATCCATATTATATTTTTCCAATAATTTATCCACTGATGATGCTTGCTCTTTTGCTTTATTATCATTTGGATTATTTATTACATGCAGAATGGCTTGCTCTGCTACCACCTTAGTTTCTTGCTTTCTTCTTTCTAAATCTTTGAGTAGGTCCTGAAATAATATAGGACGTTTTATACTATCTGCTCTAGCAATTGTGTCTAATATCTGATTAATATTATCTTGGTCCCCCCCAATTTTTAAAGCAGCCAATTCAAACGCAAATTCTTTCCCAACTTGTGTATAATATGTACCTTTACCCCAACTTGGATTAAATCCAACATCTGCATCTGTTTCTTTACCTAAACTCACAAAGCCTGAATTCATACTTTTAGGGTCTGCTACTTCTTGATTCGGCAACACTGTTGTATAAGTTTGCGGCTGAGCTTGGTTTGGCACTAAGTACCCATCTTCTTCCTCCAGTTGTTGGCCTAAAATTCCCTGAACTCCACGAGTTAATGGCATGGTTGGCTTCGCTTTTGGCGGCTGCTTATAAGTAGAACCGGTAGAACTATAAACAACAGGAGTTAATAACTTTTCTAATTTTTTAGAATAACCATTCATTTTATCTTGCATGGCTCGTAATACCGTTCTACTTGTTTCTGTTTCTGCATCATTTACTAATTTTTTTATATTTTTTAGTTCTTTTTTTATTCTTGATACTTCATTTTTTGCTTCTATTTTTTCTGCTTCCTGCAATTTTTCCTGCACTTTTGTCTTATAATCCAAAATTTGTGTCAGTTGCTCTGAAACTGTCAATTTTATATTTCTTATCTCTTCAGCCTTTTCTGCTTGTTTATTTTTTTCTTTTCTTGCCTTTTCTGCTGCGGCTCTAGCCTTTTTGTCTTCAGCAATTTTCGTTTCTTCCTCAGTCTGAGTTAAGTGTATTTTCCGCCAAAAGGTTTTTTCTTGTCTAACTTCACCTGCTTTTGATGTATTTTCATTCTTTATTTTCTTGCGTTTATTTGATGTCTCTGCTTTTCTTTGGTGTTCTGCGGCAATATGTCGTTGATTTTGTTCTAATTGAACTTGATTCATTTGAGTTATGAGTTTTTTCGCATCTGCACTATTTCTTTTTACTCCATTTACTTCCTCTTTCTTTTTATCAACTGCAGCGCGTCTAGCAGCATTGACGTTCTGCTGTTGAGTAAGCACATCTATTTGTTGTTGCTGATTTAAGAATGGTACAGCTGTCGGTATCTCCGTAACCGGAGCTTTTTCTTGGGGTTTTGTTAAAACTACTTTATTTACTGAAATATCTATTTTTTGAGATAACTTATCTGCTTTATTTTTTTTACTTGCTAACTCTTTTTCAAATTGCTTTATTTTTTCTATATTTTTTGCTATTTGTATTCTATTTTTTTCTCGCTCATTATTACTTTTTATCCCGTTGTTACCATCTCGTAGACTTGTATTTGTTTCAACTAATATTATTATTTCTTTTACTATATTTTTTGCTTGTGACTCTACTTTTTGTATTTTTTTCTGGTCGGAGGCTATTGCTACTTTTATCTTTCGTGCTGATTCTTTAGCTTTTTTATCTGATGTCTTTTCAATAGCTGTCATTATCGTACTTAACTTGCTTTTTGCGTTTTCATTATGTTTAGATATGTGATTTACAATTCCTGATGTAATTTCAAGTGTGCTCGGTTTTGGAGGCATTGCGGGTTTAATCAGTGTAATAACTTGCCCTATCTGTTGCTGCTCACTAAACGATAATCTTTGTGCTACTGCTGGGTTGAATTGTTTATTATCTGCTACTGCATGTTGATTATTTGGAGTAGCATGCGGGGTAGACTCATACGGAATACCAGGTGCAGTATAAATATGTTCCGGTGATGTTGGTGGAGTTGAGAATATTAGTGTAGTATTTGGGGTGTTAGGTGCAGTGGCAAAGCTACTTGCAGTTGGGCTAACAGTAGGTGAAGATGCTGTTATTATAATCTCTGGTTTTTGAGGCGTTTGCTTTGTTGGTTCAGGAGCATAAGTATTTTGATTTTGTTCTGTTGTTTCATTACCTACTAATATGTTCCTTCTAGTTCTAGTAGGGGGTCTTTTTCTCTTATCATCAGCAGTACTAAAAGATTTAACACGCTCAAATTTATTATTTATAACAGGTTTTAATAAACCATTATCTCCTCTTTTAACAACATCTAAATTAATAGGTTCACTACTCGCCATACCCTCAAAAGGTACTGCGATTATTGCCCCTACTGAGATAGAGGCCAGCAGAGAATATTTCAAAAATCTTAATTTTTTTAGCGGGTTTTTCTCTATTAACTTACTCATTACAAATACCTAAATTTAAATTAATGTTTTATAACATAAATGTTGAAAATTATAATAAATAAGTTAATAAAAAGCAATATATGAGTTAATTTACCTTAACTTTATATAAGAGAATTTTGTTCTCATTATTGAAAATGTAACAGATAATATATAGTATGTTCTTAAATTTTTAATTGAAAAAGCTACGATTATTAGCATTGATTTTGAGCTTTCATTTACAATAATTTTTATCATTTTTTGTGTTTACTTAATATTAATCTTTACTAGAAACTCTAACATATTTTTACAGTTTTTATTGGATTATTATTGCTTTTATTTTTGGCATATTTATCTCTAAATATTGTGTGACAAATTTACATGGGCAAACTCTTTACAAACCAATACAGGAGTTTTGCACTTAGCAAAATTGCGTATCAGCTAGAAGCCATCTAATGTTGTTCTGAATTGATGTTTTTATAACTTCCCAATTTTGTTGATATAAAGTAATTTTTTTATTTATCCTTCTTTTGTTCATATCGAG
>JAPYLE010000239.1 GCA_027293795.1 Rickettsia endosymbiont of Ixodes persulcatus | reverse complement strand
TAAATCGGCTAATCCTTTAAAAATTACTCAGAATTGGTATGAAGAGCGATTTGATAAGTTAATTGTTCAACGTAACTTACTTATCATATTAATACTACTACTAACCATTTTTATGGTTATATCAACTTTAGTAATAGCATTAGTAGTAAAATCAACCGGATTATAAGTTTCCCGTGCTGTTATATATTTCTTTATAAAAGATGATGCCGAAAAACAAGCTACCGTTACTAATACTAAACATTCGTCATTAGCAAATCCTTATATTTCCGTTGCAAATATTATGCTTCAGAATTATGTAAAACAACGAGAAGAATATAATTATGATATATTAAAAGAACAATTTACCTTTATCAAAAATGCTTCTACGAGTATTGTTTATATGCAATTTGCTAATTTTATGAATATTGATAACCCATTATCACCGGTCATAAGATATCAAAAATTATATAAACGCTCAATTAATATATTATCAATTAACAATATAAATGATAATGAGGCAGTTGTTACTTTTGAATCATTGGCAAAGAACAGTACGGGTGAAATCTTAGAAAATATGCTGTGGGAATCAAGGATAGGGTTTATAATGGATTCTATCGGTATAAATATATCGCCGGATACAGCATTTAATTTTACCGTTACTAGTTACAAGCTAAAATTATTGAGGAATAAAAATCAGAAATAATATGAAGCAACTAATAATATTTTGTACTTTTATGCTACTTACATTAGATGTATTTGCTCTTACTACCTCACGACCTTTAGGTCGAGACCCACGTCTAAGAATTATGACTTATAACCCTGACGATGTTTAGTATTAGTAACGGTAGCTTGTTTTTCGGCATCATCTTTTATTAAATAACTTACTTTTTCGTTTATTGGCAGCAATATATCGATATTTATACAAATTAAGGTGAATAATAAGGTACAAATCGTGCATATTAAAAGTAGAAGACTTCTATGACTGAACGGTAAGATATACTTAAAATTATACCATTTCCTTGCATCAATAAAATATTCGCCGGATTTGACATATTCTTGTATTGCCTTGGTTAATGGGTCCATAATTACTATCGTCAATAACAAATTACAAAAGTAATTCGCTATTCGCATTTATTAGATTAATAGCTAATTTATTTTGTTTTAAGTCTACCATAATTATTATAATATGATTATGATTTGTTAATTTAATATTATTTAAGCTATAAAATAAGTTTATATTGTTGCTACAATACCAAATATTATTTAACTTTAAAATTAAAATAAATAAATTATAAATTAAAATTATACAATAATAATTATTGATGATAGTTATTATTGTATACTCATTCTGCTTTGAAGAATCGGTTCTGCAAAACTTCGTGGAACTCACATGCTCACCTATTAAGTATATAGGCTGTGTGTGTTCGCTCCTCGT
This sequence comes from Rickettsia endosymbiont of Ixodes persulcatus, assembly GCA_027293795.1. Taxonomy (GTDB): domain Bacteria; phylum Pseudomonadota; class Alphaproteobacteria; order Rickettsiales; family Rickettsiaceae; genus Rickettsia. The sequence goes on along the minus strand of JAPYLE010000239.1, from coordinate 621 downwards.
TTTGCATTCCAATTCTCCAAATCATTTGAGTATAATTCGCTATTTGCATTAGTTTACAATCTTTTTAATATTTTTTTTATAAATAGATTTTTTCAAAAAGTGCTTGTGAACTGTTGTATAGTAAGGTAATTTTAAAACAGTAACAAGATAATTTAATAATGTATAATTAGAATGTTAAAATCATTAAAGTTTTTATTAGTATTAATTATGCTTTCTCAATTGTTGTCATGTACCCCTTCAGCTCCTTATGAAATTAAAAGCCCGTGCGTTTCTGCTGATATAGATGATGGATCGAGTTTAAGCGTAAATCCTTGTATAAGAAGACCGGTTAATTCAGTAAATATAGCATAAAAGCAATAGTTTTACACAATAACAATGTAATAATAAAAATACCTTTGATATGAATAATATATTTGGCTTCTTTAAATCAAGTAATAACTCGCAAAGCGGTTCAGGAGATACAAAAAATCAGGAAAGTATTAAATCGGCTAATCCTTTAAAAATTACTCAGAATTGGTATGAAGAGCGATTTGATAAGTTAATTGTTCAACGTAACTTACTTATCATATTAATACTACTACTAACCATTTTTATGGTTATATCAACTTTAGTAATAGCATT
>JAPYLE010000238.1 GCA_027293795.1 Rickettsia endosymbiont of Ixodes persulcatus | reverse complement strand
ATAATAACGTACGAATCGGTCAAGGGCGTGAAAACGTCAAACAATATTTAAAAGAACATCCACAAATTTCCAACGAAATTGAGAAAATAATACGTGAAAGATCATCAAAAATTACTAATACAAATCTTGATCAAACGGAGGTGATACTTTGTTTTTAACTACTTTTACTTTAGTTTGACTACCTATTACTTCTTCTTTATCTTTAATAGAACCGATTCTTCTTATGTCTATTCTGACTGAAGCATAGAATTTTAAGGCATTACCGCCTGTTGTAGTTTCAGGGCTACCGAACATTACTCCTATTTTCATTCTGATTTGGTTAATGAAAACGGCAATACAGTTAGTACGGGAAATTGAAGCGGTAAGCTTACGCAAAGCCTGGCTCATTAATCTTGCTTGAGATGCCATTTGTGCATCGCCCATTTCTCCCTCAATTTCTGATTTAGGTACTAAAGCGGCTACACTATCTATTATTATCATGTCAATACCGCCTGAACGGATTAAAGTATCGGTAATTTCTAAGGCTTGTTCACCTGTATCGGGTTGCGAAATAATAAGCTCGTCAATATTTACACCTAATTTTTTAGCATAAGCAGGATCAAGAGCATGCTCGGCATCAATAAAAGCACATGTGCCGCCTTTTTTCTGTGCTTCGGCAATTAAATGCAATGTTAGAGTAGTTTTACCTGAGCTTTCAGGACCAAAAATCTCGATGATTCTACCTTTGGGAACGCCGCCGATCCCAAGAGCTATATCTAGCCCAAGTGAGCCGGTCGATACGGCTTCTATATCAACATTCGGACGCTGCCCTAGTTTCATTACCGAACCTTTACCGTAGCTTTTTTCGATTTGTGCGAGTGCTACGGCAATGGCTCTTTCTTTATCTGTATTTGACATAAATTTCCATATTATAAACTTATCAATTAAAATATAAGCTTGAGAAAAAAAATCAAATTTTATTTATTTTATTGTGCTTGTAAGATTGAATCTTGACTTCCATACCAGGTGATGCTTAGATGTTAAATTTACTTGTATTATAGTCAATTGATTTAGACTCGCCTACTATGTCACTCGTCACTCTCCTATTAGTTATAGGCCTTGCTCCTTGCAAATCCAACTGAATTGACTATAGTTCCTGAAAAAGATAGAGTTAGTATAATCCTTATTAAATATGGTATCACAATTACCACAAACTGAATATATCGCTAAAAAAATAGATAATTAATCATTTTCGTCTTATAAATTTAGATGGCATATTTCAATTATTTTAAGCATTTGCTTACTTATGGTATCGATGGATGCTACAATCTTGCATGCTGTATGCCTGTTTATTATAATTCTTGATTTTAAATCATCTAATTTACAACAATTATGGATAATCAATGCATATGCATTAGTATTATCAGGTCTTCTAATTACCGCAGGTGCACTAGGAGATAGATTGGGTCGTAAAAGATTATTACTTTGGGGGCTTTTAGTTTTTTCCATCGCTTCAATATTAGTTTATGTATTTGATAACCCATGGGGATTAGTATTATGCTGTGCTTTACTCGGGTTAGGAGGATCAATGATTATGCCTCCCACTTTATCTATATCGCGTAACATTTTTACTAATCGTATGAATCGCAATATCTGTGGGGAATAATAGCAACAGGAGGTAGCTATAGGACCTGTACTAGTGGAGTATTGGTTGAGCTTTTAAGTTGGCAATTTGCATTTTTTGTGAACACACCTATTGCATTAGTAATTATTGCTTTTGGCATAGTTTGAATTCCTGAATCATCTAATCCTAGCAATGAGACATGGGATTGGATAGAAGTATTGCAGTCATTTTTTTGGATGACAGCTTTAGTTCAAGGTTGGCTAAATACGGTATTATGAAATCTAGCATCCGGTGGAATGCTCTTAATTGGCATTGTATTACTGATAATATTTACCTTACGTCAACTTAAAAGTGATGATCCATTAGTGGATATGCATCTATTCTTAATTAGCAATTTTAGTATAGGAGTAATAGTTTATTTGCTGATTACTTGTGTCTTAGGATCCATGATGTATCTCATGTCCTTATGGTTACAGTTTATCAAAGGGTTAAGTCCTTTGCATGCAGGTCTTTATATGTTGCCTGCAGCAGTTTTTGCTTTAATTGCATCTTTAGTTATGCCATATTTACTCACACGATTTACCGCATGTGTAATAATGTTTAGTGGGCTTATCTTTACTACTGTATCATTGATTTTACCTAGTATATTAGACTATAGAGATTTACTATCGAATACTATATATCTTGGACTGCTTGGTATAGGAAGTAGTCTATGCCTCTCTACCACCGTAACAGTTATGATGAATGCAGTGTTGGCAGAGAGATCCAGAGGTGCAGCAGCACTACAAGAAATAGTATATGAATTAGGTAATGTATTAGGTATAGCTTGTTATTGTGAGTTTTATATATAGTAACAATATAGTAATCCCTCACGGTGTTTCTGTATCAATGGCAGAAATAGTTCGTGACTCAATTAGCGAAGGAATAATTATTGCTCAACAACTACCACCTTCATTTGCTCACGAATTAATTAAGGAGGTTAATATTGCTTTTATAAATGCATTCAATATAGTAGGTATTATTCTAGGAATAATCATGCTAATTGGCGGGTGTGATTATGTATGTTCTTCCTCACTTTAAAGTATCAACTCCTCTACATTAATGGCTTTGTTACATGATGAAGCAGGTATAGAAACCTTACCGCCTTTTGCTATTTTTGAACTATTTACCATAATGGTTACTATAATTATTTTAGTGCTCATTTTTGTAGTAGGTAGTTAATAAAATGAGATGATGGTATTTTCAAGTCTATAAATCATTACTAAATATTTTCTCTAATTTTGCTAAGTGATGCTCTATCACGTCTATATCCCTCTTGTTTATAGGTCTTTCTAGCAAATCTGCTATATCGGCTCTTAGATTTTTTTATTTTCATTTAAAGTAAATTCTACGACGAGTTCAGATATGGTCTTTTTATTTTGATTGGACATGCATTTGCTCACGATTAATTAAACTTAAAGTGCTCAAGTTTTAACCACTGAAGAGAAATAAACTCTTGGTGGTCGGGGAGGTCGAAAACTGCGAAAAGTCAGCCACGCTAGGTTTTAAGCTCAAAGTATTACTTTGAGCTCTGGACATGCCTAACATCTCCCCGAACATGAAGTCGAGGATTACATCGGTTTTGTGATTGATGTTCTCACTTTTTGTAGAGGCTTTGACGTCTCGAAATAGCGTTTTGCTATTTCGAGTATCATTTTATATCAGGAGTTTTGCACTTAGCAAAATTGCGTATCAGCTAGAAGCCATCTAATGTTGTTCTGAATTGATGTTTTTATAACTTCCCAATTTTGTTGATATAAAGTAATTTTTTTATTTATCCTTCTTTTGTTCATATCGA
>JAPYLE010000237.1 GCA_027293795.1 Rickettsia endosymbiont of Ixodes persulcatus | reverse complement strand
GCTCGATATGAACAAAAGAAGGATAAATAAAAAAATTACTTTATATCAACAAAATTGGGAAGTTATAAAAACATCAATTCAGAACAACATTAGATGGCTTCTAGCTGATACGCAATTTTGCTAAGTGCAAAACTCCTGAGGTATTTATTTTATCAAAGATTTAATAATTTCAGTTACTCGCTCTGCTTCATTTAAAGGTTTATAATTATATTCTTCTAGAGAAATAACTGACTCATCAAAAATTCTTGCTATTTTCTGTTCTACTAATTGCTTTATAAAAATCTTATATTTTGAGGCATTAAAGTTTGGTGGGCAGAATATATAAAGAGGCTTACCGCTTGAAGCTGCTTCGCTACACATTGAAATCGAGTCGGCTGTAACTATTATGTACTTCGCATTAGCAAGCATAACGATATAAGGGTTATAGCCTATGTCTTCGTTCGGGTCATAAATAATTGTGGAAGACGGCATATTATTTTTAATAATGGACTTCACTTCTAGAGGAGTACGTCTACTGAAACTAATGAAAAAAGGTATTTTTTGATTAGTATATATTTTATTTAATAATGAAGAAAATAAAATTGCTTCATCTTCATTAAAATTAAATTTTTTATTATTTCCGCCGATTATCACTGCAATAAATTGTTTAAGATCAGGATAATATGTTTGTAGTTCTAGACTGGCAGCAGCAAACTTATCGGTTACGTTGTTGATAGCTCCGTTGATGGGGATTATGTTTTTGTGTTTGATATTATCCCCACGAAAGCGGGAATCCACTTTGTCATACCGTGGCTTGACCACGGTATCTAGAAAATAATTTATAGTACTAATTATTTTAGGATTTTTACTAGACCCCGCGATCAAGTCGCGGGATGACAGGTGACAATCATGATAAGGCAGGATAACGGTATCAAATGTATTATAAGGAAGATTAGGCTGCATTATTTGTATTAACTTAATATCTTTAAATTTCTTTTTTAAGTAAAATGCCAATACTGCAGTTCTCCTTCCAGCGGTAATTATCATGTCAGGCAGGAATTTATCCAAAATATCTTGCAATAGTTCACTTTTTATATGAATAGGATAATATTTTAGTAAAAAGTTCGGCAGCCTAGCTAAGCAATTATATTGAAGTTTAATTAAAGTGTAATCTGTAGCTAGTTTTTCTGCAAGTGCAATAGCCTGATGTGTGTTGCCTGTTCTATCATCTACTAATACGTATATTTTCATGATAAATATTTCTCTAAAGGCAATGTTAATAAGTCTGTTAGGGGTAGTGATTTATCGCAAGTATCGGCTATTTGCGGTGTGATTGGGATTTGAGCAATTAAAGGTATATTATATTTTTGTGATAGATGGTTGCCACTATTATCTTCAAGCATATAGCTCATATTTTCAATTATTCCAAGTATCGGCAGTCCTAATTTTTGATATAAATCGATAGAGCGTATTACATCTATTTCTGATATTTTATGTGGAGTAGTTACTATTATTACGCCGTCTAAATGATAATTCTCTAAGATACTTAAATGAATATCACCGGTACCGGGAGGCATATCAATAATTAAATAATCAAGGTTATCCCATTTTGTTACTGATAATAATTGATAAATGGTCTTACTCGCCATAGGACCGCGCCAAATAATTGCTGAATGGTCTTTAACAAAAAAGCCTATAGACATAATTTGAATAATAGACATCTTCCCAAATTCTACTTCTAGAGGTAATTTGTATGTCGATCCGGTGCTCGCATCCTCGCGTACTTCTTTGTACGCTGCGGCGCTGCGTTCCGTGTTTCCTTCAAATTCCTCTCTATAAGCGAATTTGGGAAGATGTCTATTTTTTGCCGTTATGGGTATTATTCGTCCTTCAATGGTTCTCGGCACTTCGTTAATGCCGAATATGTGAGGAATTGACGGACCGTAAATATCGGCATCTACTATCCCGATTCGGTAATTTTCTAGACTTAACTGCTGAGCAATAAGAGCTGATATTGTAGATTTTCCGACTCCGCCTTTACCTGACGCTACTAAGATAATTTTTTTTACGTTTTCTACAAAATGTTTTTGTTTTTGAGGTTTTTGTTCTGAAGTTTTGTGGCTTGTAAAAACAATTGTTATATTACCTATTCCAGAAATTTCGTTAAGTTTATTAATTGCTTTAAGTCTGATTTCTTCGGCTTCTAACTTTTCTTTACCTGATATATCTATTGAGAAACCTATATTATTACCCTTAATTACAATATCCGATATAACTTGTTTTAAAAAAGTACCGTCTTTAAAAGTAATATTCTGAATCTTATCGATAATTTGTCTTTGGTGTAAATTCGCCATAATTAAATTTCCTTTTTAAATCTATTAAAGCTCGTAACTTGACGTTATATACTATAATATATATAATTATCTAATCTTTAAAATAATATAAAAAAGCAAATGCTTAATAAAAAATATATCTCGATTTTAAAAAAATCCCCATGGAAAGATTTTGATTCTAATAAAGACGATAACATATTCACAAGACCGCGTAAAAATCAATTTAATTTTGATAAATTTCAATTCCAGTTTAATTTCAATGCTAAAACAATAATTTTAGCTATTGTTGCGGTGGCTACTTTATGGCTTGCTTCGGGTATTTATGAAATAAAAGAAGGTGAAGAAGCAGCGGTGATAAGGTTTGGACGCTTTGTACGTAAGGGCCATCCAGGGCTTAATTATCATTTACCTGCTCCTTTTGAAAAGATAATAGTTGCAAAAGTTAAACAATCACGCCGAATTGAGATTGGTTATCGTACAAATAGCTCTATACGTAGCGGTGGCGATAATACTAAAAATATTGCCGGTGAAAGTATAATGCTCACCGGTGATGAAAATATCGTTGCTTTAAATTGTGATGTAATGTGGCATATTAATAATCTTGAAGATTTTATTTTTAATGTACAAAGACCTGAAGAAACAGTAAAAGCAACAGTAGAAAGTGCCATTAGGGAAGTAATAGGCAATACTCCTATTTCTTGGGTATTATCCGATCAAAAGCAAGAAATTACTTATAAGATAGAGAAACTAGCACAAAAGATACTGGATAGTTATAATGCCGGTGTCATGATTGAGAAAGTGCAGTTATTGAAAGCTGAACCGCCTGCTGAAGTAATAGACGCTTATAGAGACGTGCAAACTTCAAAGGCCGATAAAGAGAAAGAAATAAATCAAGCCCAAGCCTATAATAATAAAATTTTACCGGAAGCTAGAGGCGCAGCTGCAAAGATTATACAAGAAGCAGAAGGTTATAGAGAAGAAGTAATATCAAAAGCAGAAGGTGATAGCCAAAGATTTAATGCTATTTATAAACAATATACTACAGGTAGGCAGGTAACTAGAGATAGGTTATATTTAGAGGTAGCTGAAGAGATATTAAGCGGTTCAAATAAAACAATTATTAATAATACACTACTACCGCATATGGTTATTAAACCATAGGGTACTATGTAATTCCCGCTTTGGTGGAAATCTACTTTGTCATACCGTGGCTTGACCACGGTATCCATAAAAAAATTAAAAAAGACTAGATCTAGCTCACAAGTCGCGGGATGACAATCGGGAAACTGATCCATGCAACAAAGTCCTTTCGCAAGAATGACATTTAAACAATAAGGAATATTAAATGCAACAAAAGATTTATTATATAATTTTTACAATTGTTTTTGGGCTGATACTGATTTCTAGTTCCTTATTTTCAGTTGACCAGCGCCAATCTGCCGTGGTATTCCAGTTTGGTGAGGCAGTTAGAACTATAGAAAATCCAGGGCTGCATATTAAAATCCCGTTTATTCAAAATGTAGAGTTTTTTGATAAACGTCTTTTAGATGTTGAGGTTGAGGCAAAAGAATTAACGGCTGCCGACGGTAAACGAGTTATTGTTGATGCTTACGCCAAATTCCAAATTAATAATCCGGTAATGTTTTATAAAACGGTGCATGATTATCAAGGGGTAAAAATTAGATTGACTCGAAATCTTGAGTCGTCGATGCGTAAGGTGATAGGTAAAATCTCGCTAAGTAGTCTTTTAAGCCAAGAGCGTAGTAACGTAATGTTAAATATCTTAAACCAAGTGGACGGAGAAGCTAAAAGTTTTGGTATTGATGTTGTAGATGTTAGAATTTTAAGAGCAGACTTACCAAAAGAAAATAGTGCGGCTATTTATCGCCGTATGCAATCGGCACGTGAAAAAGAAGCAACCCAAATTAGGGCAGAAGGACAAGAAGAAAGCATGCGTATTCGTTCAAAAGCAGAGAAAGAAAGTAAAATAATACTTGCTAAAGCTTATAGAGATGCACAAATTATCAAAGGTGACGGCGATGAGAAAGCAGCAAAAATATATAATTCTGCTTATTCCGTCGATCCAGAATTTTATAAATTTTATAGATCACTTTTAGTATATAAAAATTCTTTAAAGCAAGAAGATACTAATTTTGTAATCTCACCTGAGGCTGAAGTTTTTAAATATTTAAATTTAGCTAAGTAGTAATTATGCACCCCAAAATGTTTAAATATATTTTTATCGTAATAGTTATAATATTAAACAATGCTGTTTTAGCAAAAGAGAACATTAAAAAACCGGAAATTTTAGAAGAAAATGAGTTTACGGAAATAAATTCTGCTCCTTTAAAAGTAAGTGAAGCTGCTCGTTATAGTTTTGCCGATATAGTTGAGCCGTTAATTCCTGCAGTCGTTAATATTTCAACGATAGAGTATGTTAATAGTAAATCAGAAAATGCCGAGAAAGATCCTCTGCAAGAAAAAAAACCTTTAGACTTCATTAATGATTTTTTAGAACGTCTTAATATACCGCTGAATTTGGAAGAAGTGGATCAAACTCCTAAAAATGTTCCGCTTGGCTCAGGATTTATTATTAAGCCTAACGGCTTAATAGTGACAAACTATCATGTAATTGCAAATGTTAATAAAATTAATATAAAACTTGCAGATAATACTGAATTACCGGCTAAATTAATAGGTAGCGATACTAAAACCGATTTAGCTCTCTTAAAAATAGATAGCGAGGAGTCTCTACCTTTTGTTGAGTTTGGAGATTCAAATGATGCAAGAGTAGGTGATTGGATTATTGCAATCGGTAATCCGTTCGGTAATCTAGGGGGTACGGTTACTGCCGGTATTATTTCTTCTAAAGGTCGGGATATCGATATAGATACGGATAATATAGTCGATAATTTTATTCAGACGGATGCTGCAATTAATAATGGTAATTCCGGCGGTCCTATGTTTAATTTGGATCAGAAAGTAATCGGCGTAAATACAGCAATTTTTTCACCGCTCGGTACTAATATAGGTATCGGTTTTGCTATACCGTCAAATACTGCAAAGCCTATAATCGAACGCCTTAAGAAAGACGGTAAAATAAATAGAGGACGTCTTGGAGTAATAATACAAGATTTAACCGAGGAAATTTCTGAAGGGTTAGGGCTTAAAGATACTAGTGGGGTGTTAGTGGCTAAAGTACAAGAAGACGGTCCGGGGGATAAAGCAGGTATTAAAACAGGCGATATAATAATAGAGTTTGCAGATATAACGGTTAAAAATACTAAAAAATTACGTGTAATTATTGCAGATGCCCCTATTGATCAGGAAGTAAAAGTAAAAATACTTCGTGACAAAAAAGAGTTTGAATTACCTATTAAGATTACTGCAGATAATGAAGAAATTAACAAAGATTCAGCAGAACAAGTAAATAAAGAAGAAGTAACAAACAAAGGAGAAAATAATTTATCTATTACTAAAAATAATATTACTTTTAGTAATTTGACTGAAGAATTAAGACAAAAATATACTATCCCTCAGGATAAAACGGGAGTAGTTATAACCAATATTGATGAAGAAGAAAACAGTTTCAAAATTGGTGATCTGATAACCAATGTTAATCAAGAAAACATAGACAATATAAGTAAGCTAGAAGAATTATATGAAAATGCTAAAAAATCGAATAAGCAAAATATTTTGCTCTTGATTGAAAGAGGCGATAGTAATATGTTTGTACCGCTGCAGGTGATGTGATTAAATGTCATACTGTGGTCAAGCCACGGTATGACACCGGAGTGTTTTTCAAGAACCATACAATAATAACATTAAATAATTATGAATGAAAAAAATAGCAATTTTAAGTGCATATAGTTTTGTTAATATAGAAGAGCCGGCGAATTTGATACCAAAGCTTTTGCTTATCGGTAAAAGAAAATATGTTAGAGGTACTATTTTATTATCAAAAGAAGGTTTTAATGGTTCTTTTTCAGGTTTATATGGAAATGTAAATCTTGTACTTGAAGAATTGATAAAGCTAACCGTTACCAAAGATGTTAACATTAAAATAAATTATAGTGATGTTCATCCTTTTCAGAAATTAAAAGTCAGACTTAAGAAAGAGATTGTAGCGATGAATGTCGATGATTTAAATGTTGATTTATTTAAGGGCGAATATATAGAGCCGAAAGATTGGGATAGTTTTATTACAAAACAAGATGTTATAGTAATAGATACTCGAAATAATTATGAAGTAGAGGTCGGTACATTTAAATCGGCAATTAACCCGTATACGGAAACATTTAAGCAGTTTCCGGCTTGGGTTCGCCAGAATGAGAAATTACTTAAAGGCAAGAAGATTGCTATGTTTTGTACCGGCGGTATTAGATGTGAAAAATCTACCAGCTTACTTAAAAGCATAGGCTATGATGAGGTATATCATTTAAAGGGCGGTATATTGCAGTACTTAGAGGATACGCAAAACAAGAATAATTTATGGCAAGGCGAGTGCTTTGTTTTTGATGATAGAAGAGCAGTGGCAGATGATTTATCACCTGCTAAAGGGTATACCCGTCTACCTTCTACCTAATTTTTTATTATGTTAAATAGCTATGACTAAAACAAAACAGGAAATTTATAATAAGCGTCCGACCTCACCGCATTTAAGCATATATAAACCACAGATAAGTTCTACGTTGTCGATTTTGCATCGTATGACCGGTGTTGCTTTATTTTTTGCAGTATCAATTTTGGCGTGGTGGTTGATTCTTAGTAAATATGACAATAATTATTTGTATCTTGCTAGTTGCTGCATTATAAAAATATGCTTAGTAGCCGTTAGCTACGCTTGGTTTTATCATTTATGTAACGGTATTCGTCATTTATTTTGGGATATCGGTTATGGCTTTTCTATAAAAGCAGTTAACATCACGGGTTGGTGTGTGGTTATATGTTCTATATTATTAACTATGTTGTTGTGGATTTAAGCTATATGTTGTTGTAGGAATTATGAAAACTACTTTACCCGAACGCCCCCTTAAAATTAGGGCAAGGCTTAATTTTATAGTGCAGCAAATTCTAGATATTGCACAAAGATAAAATCACCATGATTATCTTATAGGATCATATGCTAGAGGCGATTGGGTGCGTGATTTAGTTAATGGTTATCAATAGCAATCTCAATACTTTAATAATACTAAAAAAATATAAGGGACATGCTGCTTTAAGACTTGAAGATAATATCTATAAAAGATTAGAAAAAACGGGAGTAATAAAAGATCAGATTATCCCTTATGATTCAGAAATATCTATAATTCTTGAATCAATAGAGGAAGTAAAGACTCAGCTTGAGAAAGGGCGTTATTTCTATACAGATATCAAAAAAGAAGGAGTGCTTTTATATGATAGCGGTGAATTTACTTTAAGCGAAGCTAAAGATTTATCTTGGAGCGAGGGAAATCGCTAAAGATTATTATGAAGAGTGGTTTAAAAGTGGATGCGGGTTTTTGATTGATTGCAAATATCCATTTGAAAGAGGTGAGTTAAACAAAAGTGCTTTTTATCTTCATCAAGCTACGGAAAGTTTTTATAGTAGCATTTTATTAGTTTTTTCAAATTACTAAGTTGTAAAAAAGTTAGGTAGTAGAGCAAAAAATTATAATAGTGAGCTATTGCAAGTATTTCCTATAGCAACGCCGGAGCAAAAAGAATGTTTTAAATTACTTCGGAAAGCTTATGTTGATACAAGATATGATAAAAACTATAAAATTACCAAAGAACAGCTTTTATATTTAATCTCAAGAGTTGAAAAGCTAAAACAAATAACAGAAAAAATGTGTTTAGAGAAAATTAATGGTATATGATTTTAAAGCGGAAATTGTAAAAGCAAAGGCCGACGGTTCTGCTAACAGCGGTTCTCATCATTGGTTATTACAAAGGGTTACAGGGATTATATTAGCTTTATGTTCTATATGGTTAATATATTTTACGTTAACTAATAAAAATAGTGATTTAAGTATCATTATGTGGGAGCTTAAAAAACCTTTTAATGTAGTAGCATTATTAATTACAGTAATTATTTCTTTATATCATGCTATGCTCGGTATGCAGGTAGTAATAGAAGATTATATAAGCTGCAATAAATTACGTAATGCATTAATTATAGTAGTAAAATTATTCTGCTTAGTTACTATTGCAGCTTTTGTGACGGCTATGTTTTATAAGGGGTGATTTAGTTATGTTCAGTGTCATCCCGCGACTTGATATCGCGGGATCCAGAAGAATCACTAATAATACTAATAGTTTTAGTATTATTAACTGGACCCCGTGGTCAAGCCACGGGGTGACAATTGAGAAACCTGTTCACGTAACAACGCTTTCTCGCAATGACGTTGACACAAACATTTCAAAATACAAGATAAAAAATTAAATTAATGACTAAAGCGTATAATATCATTCATCATAAATTTGACGTCGTTGTCGTAGGGGCGGGCGGAGCAGGTCTTCGTTCTGCTTTCGGTATGGCTAAAGAAGGGCTAAATACCGCTTGTGTAACTAAGCTATTCCCGACTCGTAGTCATACCGTGGCTGCTCAGGGCGGAATTAGTGCAGCTCTTGGAAATATGGGCGAAGATGATTGGCGTTGGCATATGTATGATACTGTTAAAGGCTCTGATTGGTTAGGCGACCAAGATGCCATCGAGTATATGTGTAAGAACGCTCCTGATGCGATTTTAGAGCTTGAGCATTACGGCGTACCTTTTTCAAGAACCAAAGAAGGAAAAATTTATCAGCGTCCTTTCGGTGGTATGACAACAGAGTACGGCAAAGGAAAAGCAGCCCAGCGTACATGTGCTGCGGCAGATCGTACGGGGCATGCCATACTCCATACTTTATATCAACAATCATTGAAACATAAAGTACTGTTTTTTGTTGAATATTTTGCTATTGATTTATTGATGGAAGACGGTGAATGTAGAGGCGTAGTTGCATGGAATTTAGATGACGGTAGTCTGCATTGTTTTAGAGCTCATAATGTAGTACTTGCAACGGGTGGATACGGGCGTGCTTATTTTTCGGCGACGTCTGCTCATACTTGTACAGGTGACGGAGGAGGTATGGCGATTCGAGCCGGTCTGCCGCTGCAAGATATGGAGTTTGTGCAGTTCCACCCGACCGGTATATATTCGGCAGGCTGTCTTATCACCGAGGGAGCTAGAGGTGAGGGGGGATATCTTGTCAATGCAAACGGTGAGCGTTTTATGGAGCGTTATGCTCCGGCCGCAAAAGATTTAGCTTCAAGGGATGTAGTTTCAAGAGCAATGACTATTGAGATTCGTGCAGGTCGAGGAGTCGGCAAGCATAAAGATCATGTATTCCTACATTTAAATCATTTATCTCCTGAAATTTTACACAGCCGCTTACCGGGTATTTCCGAAACAGCTAAAATTTTTGCAGGTGTTGATGTTACTAAAGAGCCGATACCGGTACTTCCTACAGTTCATTATAATATGGGCGGAATACCGACTAATTACCACGGTCAAGTTATAATTAAAGACGGCGAAAATCATAACACTATAGTAAAAGGTCTTATGGCAATTGGTGAGGCTGCTTGTGTATCGGTACATGGTGCTAATCGTTTAGGATCAAACTCTTTGCTTGATTTAGTAGTATTTGGTAGAAGCTCTGCATTAAAAGCAGCTGAGCTTATTAAGCCTGCCAGCACGCATAAGCCTTTAAAAGAAGAAAGCCTTGAAAAAGTTATAAATAGATTAGATAAAGTTCGTCATAGTAATGGTAATATTTTAGTTGCAGATTTAAGGCTTAAAATGCAGAGAACTATGCAAAGCCACGCTTCGGTATTCAGAACTCAAGAGGTACTAGACAAAGGAGCGGAAATGATTAGCGAGATAAGGGCCGGTTATAAAGATATAAAGATTAACGATAAATCTTTAATTTGGAATAGTGATTTAGTCGAAGCCTTAGAGCTAGATAATTTACTTGATCAAGCTTTGGTAACGGTATATTCGGCAGCTGCAAGAAAAGAAAGCAGAGGTGCCCATGCTAGGGAAGATTACCCTGATCGTAATGATGGGGATTGGATGAAGCATACCCTTAGCTCTATCGATGAAGCAGGTAAAGTAGTGCTTGATTATAAACCTGTGACGTTAACCACTTTAACCGATGAAGTAAAAGCAGTCCCGCCGGCAAAGAGAGTGTACTAATGTATACTTTTAATTTGAAAAATTGGCGTCGTTGGTTCGTGGATACCAAAATCGTCATTGCGAGCATTTGCTCGGAGCGTGGCAATCCAGTAAAAATAATAAAAATGCTGTAAACTAGCATTTTTATTTCTTCCTTGCTTCGTCAATTACTTCGTAATTTTCCTCGCAATGACGAAAAAATCGATCCACGCAGGAATAAATCTATAAATAATTTATGTTTGAGTATTTAATAAAATTCTATCCAACAATCCTTTTTATTGTAGAGGGGACTTTAGTTACTTTAAAATATAGCGTTATTGCCGTTATATTTGGTTTAGTGATAGGGATGTTACTTGCTATTTGTAAGGTAAATAAAAATCGTGCTTTAAGATTTTTTGCAAATTTCTATACTGCTATTTTTAGAGGGACGCCTCTATTAATTCAGCTAAGTATTATTTATTTTGCATCGCCTTATATAGTAGGTATTAAATTTAGCGTGTTTACGGCAGGGGCTATTTCCTTTTCTCTTAATTCGGGTGCATATGTTTCGGAATTAATTAGAGCAGGAATTAATGCGGTTGATAAAGGTCAGTTTGAAGCGGCTGAAGCTCTTGCTATTCCAAAGTTTTTAATAATGAAAGATATAATCCTACCGCAAGCAGTTAAAAATATTTTTCCGTCATTAGTAAATGAACTTGTAAATTTGATTAAAGAATCAGCCATTATTTCTATGCTTGGAGAAATGGATTTAATGCGTAGAGCACAAATTGTATCAATTGAAACATATAATTATTTTTTTCCAATGCTTATTGCTGCGTGCTGTTATTATATTTTAGTCATGTTAATCAGCTTTATAGCAAAAATAATTGAGAAAAAAATGATTGTTAATTAAAACATACTTGCTTTTATGGAAAAAGTAATTATAACTTAAGTTTAGTGTAATTTACAAATTCTTATAATTTGTATTTAGAAATGATTTAAAATTAAAGGGTGGGAGTATTTTCCACCCTTTAATTATCGTATATATAAGTTTTTTTGGAGTATTTATTTCAATGCCGACATATAATCAATTAGTACGTTTTGGGAGAAAGTCAAAAACTCGTAAGACCAAATCTCCTGCCTTAGAATCTAATCCTTTTAAAAGTGGTGTTTGCTTAGTCGTAAAAACCGTTACCCCTAAAAAGCCTAACTCTGCACTTCGTAAGATCGCAACGGTGCGTTTAAGTAATAAAAGAACCGTAAATGCATATATTCCAGGTGAAAAGCATAGTGTAAAGGAGCATGATAGGGTGTTAGTAAGAGGCGGTCAGGTTCCTGATCTTCCAGGGGTGAAATATCATATCGTACTCGGTGCTTATGATATTGCCGGAGTTAAAGGACGTAAGCAAGGTCGTTCACGTTACGGTGCTCCTCGTAAACAAGTTGCAGTTACAAAAAAATAAATTATTAAGTTAGAGGGAAAAAATAAAATGTCACGTCGTCACGCCGCGGAAAAGCGAGTAATTTTACCTGATATGAAATATAACAGTATTTTGCTGTCAAGATTTATCAATAATATTATGAAAGAAGGAAAGAAAGCTCTTGCAGAGAAAATTGTTTATTCAGCTTTTGATAAAATTGAAAAGAAGCATAGAGTCGATCCATATCAAACCTTTAATAATGCTATGCATAACGTAAAGCCGCATTTAGAAGTAACTTCGGTTAGAGTAGGAGGAGCTAATTATCAAGTTCCGACACATGTTGATGAAAGAAGAGGGTATGCCCTCGCTAGCCGCTGGATTATTAATGCTGCGTCAAAACGTTCTGAAAAAATGATGGTTGATAAACTCGCTGAAGAGTTGTTTGAAGCTTCTAATAACAGAGGCGTTGCCATTAAGAAGAAAGACGATACTCATAAAATGGCTGAAGCTAATAAAGCTTTCTCTCATTTTAGTCCTAAAAAAATGAAATAAGGTAAGCTAATTATGAGTAAAATAAACAAACTTGAGTATATTCGTAATATAGGTATATGTGCTCACATTGATGCCGGTAAGACCACAACTACCGAGCGTGTTTTATATTATACCGGTAAATCACATAAAATAGGTGAAGTTCATGAGGGCGGTGCTACCATGGACTGGATGGAGCAGGAACAAGAGCGTGGTATAACCATTACTTCGGCTGCTACTACCTGTAGATGGCAAGATAAGATAATAAATATTATCGATACTCCCGGACACGTTGACTTTACTATTGAGGTAGAACGTTCGCTTCGTGTTCTTGATGGTGCGGTTGCAGTATTTGACGGTGTAGCAGGTGTGGAGCCGCAATCTGAGACGGTATGGAGACAAGCTGATAAATATAATGTTCCTAGAATGTGTTTTGTCAATAAAATGGACAGAATGGGAGCGGATTTTTATAGATGCGTTGAAATGATCAAAGATCGTTTAGGAGCAAAACCGCTTGTTATTCAGTTGCCTGTAGGGATTGAAGAGAATTTTAAAGGTATAATTGATCTTGTTAAAATGAAAGCAGTGATTTGGAAAGATGAATCACTTGGAGCCGAGTATTTTGAAGAAGATATACCTGCCGATATGAAAGACAAAGCTGAAGAATATCGTACTAAATTACTTGATATGGTTGTTGAGTTAGATGATCATGTTATGGAAAAATATTTATCAGGTGAAGAAGTAACGGAAGAAGAAATTAAAAGATTAATTAGGAATAGTACTATTTCAGCAGCTTTTTATCCGGTTTTATGCGGTAGTGCTTTTAAAAATAAAGGAGTACAGCCTTTACTTGATGCCGTAGTAGATTTCCTGCCTTCACCTATTGATATAGGTATAGTAAAAGGCATGGAAGTAAGCACCGGTGAAGAAAAAGATTTTCCTATTTCGGTAACTGAGCCTTTTGCAGCTTTAGCATTTAAAATTATGAATGACCCGTTTGTCGGGTCATTAACTTTTATTAGAATATATTCGGGGAAAATTACTCCCGGATCGACTGTTATTAATACCGTAAAGAATAAAAGAGAAAAAATAGGTAGAATGCTATTAATGCATGCTAATAATCGTGAAGACGTAAAAGAAGCATCGGCAGGTGATATAGTAGCTTTAGCAGGTCTTAAAGATACTACCACCGGTGATACATTATCCGATGTTGATAAGCAAGTAATCTTAGAAAGAATGGAATTTCCGGAGCCGGTAATTGAGCTTGCGGTGGAACCTAAATCAACCGCCGATCAAGAAAAAATGGGCTTAGCACTTTCTCGTTTGGCAGCAGAAGATCCGTCATTTAGAGTTTCAACGAATCATGAAACAGGACAAACGGTGATAAAAGGAATGGGAGAACTCCATTTAGAAATTATCATTGATCGTATGAGAAGAGAGTTTAAGGTTGAAGCAAATATTGGAGCTCCTCAAGTAGCATATCGTGAAACTATAACTAAAGCTTGCGAAATTGATTATACTCATAAAAAACAATCAGGAGGTGCAGGGCAATTTGCACGTGTAAAAATTATCTTTGAACCTTTGAATCCAGCCGAGGGGTTTGTTTTTGAAAGCAAAATTGTCGGCGGTGCTGTGCCTAAAGAATATATACCCGGTGTTGAAAAAGGATTAAATAATATTAGAGAAACTGGTGTTATTGCCGGTTATCCTATGATTGATTTTAAAGCGACTTTAGTTGACGGTGCGTTTCATGATGTAGATTCTAGTGTACTTGCGTTTGAAATTGCAGCAAAGGCAGCATTTAGAGAAGGGATGCCGAAAGGTAATCCCAAATTACTTGAGCCGATTATGAAAATTGAAGTTATCACTCCTGATGAATATATGGGAGATATTATAGGTGATTTAAATAGCCGTAGAGGACAAATCCAAAGCATGGATCCAAGAGCAAATGCTCAAGTAGTTACCTCTAATGTGCCTTTGGCAGAAATGTTTGGTTATGTTAATACGCTTAGGTCGCTATCTCAAGGTAGAGCTCAGTTTAGTATGATATTTTCTCATTATGATCAAGTGCCGAGTCAGGTAGCTGATATTATTAAAGCTAAAAAATAATCGAGGGGTCTAATTAGATATAATGAATGTCACATCTTACAATGATAAATGTTGTTTTGCCGTGACAGCTTATAAATTAGAAGTACCGGTTATTATAGTAATTTTTTAATAATAACAAATATTTTTAATAAATCTTATTGATTTTTTATTAAAAATATGATAGGAGTGTAGCTCAATTGGTAGAGCACCGGTCTCCAAAACCGGAGGTTGCGGGTTCGATACCTGTCGCTCCTGCCATTATAGGTTTGAGTTTTTTACTATAAAATATAGACTTCTTACAAAATTCGCTTATAGAGAGGAATTTGAAGGAGACGCTTCACCTCGAATCGCATTGTACATACTAGTAGGTGAGAATTCGAGTGCCGAGTCATTGTCTCAATTACCTCTAGAAGTAGAATTTTGTAAGAAGTCTAATAAATTACCTAACAAAAATATGTTTAAGGAATATAAAATTTATAAGTTTTTTGAACAAGTTAAACAAGAAACTTATAAGGTAGTTTGGCTAACGAGAAAAGAGCTTGTTGTTTCAACATTAGTAGTGGTAGTAGCAGTTTTTATTTTTAGCTTAATTTGTTTGGTGCTTGATTATAGTATACATAATATAATGCAGCTTTTGCTTAATATTGGCAAATAGTATAAGGAATGAATTGTGACAGAACAGAGTATAGATAGTATATTGCCTTCTTCTGAAAAAAATGTAAAGCAGTGGTATGTAGTACATACGGCATCAGGAGCGGAGAAACGCATAAAAGAAGATATGCTTAGAAAAATCGCTAAACAGAAAATGACGGATTTTTTTGAAGATATATTAATACCTGTTTTTGGAGTTTCTGAAGTTAAACGCGGTAGAAATGTCAAGGTAGAAAAAAAACTAATGCCGAGTTATGTCTTGATAAAGATGAATATGACTGGTAAATCCTGGCATTTGGTGAAAAATATACCTGGAGTAACCGGCTTTTTAGGAAGCAAAACCACGCCAAAAGCTCTTACAGAAAGTGAAATACAAAATATTTTTAATAATTTGGAAGCAGAAGCTAAAGAAGCAAAAAATTCTAAATTGTATGAAGTCGGTGAAATAGTGACTGTTACAGACGGTCCTTTTGAAACTTTTATGGGTATGGTAGAAGAAATAGATCAAGAAAAAAATAGGTTAAAAGTTTCAGTTTCAATATTTGGTAAAGCAACTCCAATAGAACTAAATTTTAATCAGGTAAAGAAAAATGATTAAAAGTCGGTAGTATATTTAGAATACTCCTAAATAAGATGAAGAGTAGGAAAGGTAAAAAATAAATAAATTTTTTAATAAAAGTGGAAATGGCTTTTCATTTTTATCACTCATTATTTAAAACTTTTTCAAAAAAAGAAGTATATGTCTAATTAGGACTAAAGTGCAATATATAAATTACCTCTAAGTAAGGCTGTTATAAAGTAATATTAATTTAAGAGAAAAATAAGGATATTTATAAATGTCTCAGAAAGCAATAAAAGGTTATATTAACTTGATAATTCCAGCTGCCGGAGCCACTCCTGCCCCTCCTATAGGGCCGGCACTTGGACAAAGAAAAGTTAATATTGCAGCATTTTGTAAAGATTTTAATGATGCTACACAAGGTATGGAAAAAGGAATACCCCTGCCAACCGTAATTACCGTTTATGAAGATAGTAGTTTTTCTTTTAAAATAAAAACTCCTCCTGCCTCTTATTTTTTAAAGAAGTATGCTAAAATTACTAAAGGTTCTAGTGCTACTAAAAAAGAAGCCGTAGTAGGTAAAGTTACTATGGATGATTGCCGTGAAATTGCAAAGTTAAAAATGCCTGATTTAAATACAAAAAATATTGAAGCAGCAACAAAAATTATTTGTGGTAGTGCTGCATCTATGGGACTTGAAGTGGTAGGGAATTAATTATTATGTCAAATAAGAAAGATGTTGCCGTAAAAATTAGCGGCGGTAAAAAAATAAGAGAAGCTAGAGACAAAGTAAAAAAAGCAGATACTTTATATAATTTAACAAATGCAGTTGAGCGATTAAAATCAGCGTCATATGTTAAATTTGATCCAACCTTAGAAATAGTTATGAAGCTTGGAATTGATCCTAGGCATTCCAATCAAATGGTACGCGGCGTAGTTAATTTACCTGCTGGTACAGGCAAGACCATAAGAGTTGCCGTTATTTGTAAAGAAGAAAGAGAAGAAGAAGCTAAAAGTGCCGGAGCAGATTTAGTAGGTGCGACAAATATCATTGATGAAATTAAAGCAGGAAAAATTAATTTTGATGTATGTATAGCTACTCCCGATATGATGGCAGCTATAGGTTCAGTTGCAAGAATTTTAGGACCAAAAGGTTTAATGCCTAACCCTAAACTCGGTACCGTAACTTTAGATATTAAAAATGCTATAAAAAATGCTAAAAGCGGTCAGGTAGAATATAGAGCAGAGAAAGCAGGTATAATTCATGCAGGGCTTGGAAAATTATCTTTCTCAGATCAAGATTTATTAAAAAATTTAAATGCGTTTATTGAGGCAGTAATTAAAGCGAAACCTGCCGGATTGAAGGGAAATTATTTAAAAGCAATTTATTTATCTTCTACTATGGGAGCATCGGTACAAATAGATTTAACTAGTATAGCATAATTTTTATAAACCATTTCTATTTAAATAACGCAAATAGCGAATTATTAAATAAGCCGCTATTTGGATAAAATATTGAATATAAAAGGTGAAAGGCAGAAGCCGCCTTTTATATTCAATATTAGTTTTATGTAAGGATTTATAGGTTAATAATATTTTATTTTTGAAATCAAGCGAAGAACCGCTTCAAGCTTGATTTATACAGCTTTTAAAACAATAGCAAATTATGTATGTAATTTGCTATTGTTGATAAATAGATAATCAAATAATAGTTTTAGGATTGTATTAATAAAAATATATTTAAAACTGTGTTATAAAAGGAGAATTAAAAAGTGTTAAGATCAGAAAAACCAGTAGCAGTAGAGGATATTGTAAATATTTATAAAGAATCGCCGTCTGTAATTATTACTCATTATCACGGGTTAACCGTTAGTCAAGTGAGTTCGCTTAGAGAATCACTTAAATCTAAAGAAGCAGGTTTTAAAGTAGTTAAAAATACTTTAGCAAAAATAGCTGCGAATCAAACAGGGCTTAATAATATTGCTGAGTTATTTGCGGGTCCTACTGCTATTGCTTATTCTAAAGAACTGGTTGAGATGGCAAAATTAGTAGTTAATTTTGCTAAGGCTAATGATAATCTTAAGATTATTGGCGGAATGGTCGATAATCACGTGTTAGATGAACATTCAATAAAAGAACTTTCTAAGCTACCTTCACTTAATGAGCTTAGAGATAAAATTGTTGGATTATTACAAGCACCAGCTACTAAGGTTGTAGGTGTTTTACAAGCCCCGTCTTCGAGTATGGCGAGAGTAATACAAGCACATGCTAGTAGTAAAAATTAACTTAATATAAAAAAGTAAAAAGGAAAAAATTATGGCAGATTTAGCTAAAATTGAAGAACAATTATCATTATTAACATTAATGCAAGCAGCTGAGCTTGTGAAAATGCTAGAAGAAAAATGGGGTGTATCCGCAGCTGCTCCTGTTGCTATAGCAGCTGCAGCCGCTCCTGCCGCTGAAGCAGCTGCAGAGAAAACAGATTTTGAAGTAGTTTTAACAGCTGCAGGTGACAAGAAAGTTGAAGTAATTAAAGCTGTAAAAGAAATTACGGGTCTTGGTCTAATTGAAGCTAAGAAATTAGTTGATGAAGCTCCAAAGGCAGTTAAACAGAGTGTAAAGAAAGCAGAAGCAGAAGAAATTAAAAGTAAGTTAGAAGCTGCTGGAGCAAAAGTTGAATTAAAATAATTATTTCTGCACTAGGTTCTATAAAGAAAAGTTAAATTATTTGTATTTTTAGATATTTTTAAGTGAAAATTAATAAGATTCTTACCGGGGTAGTTGTTTTTATTCCAAAAAAATCTTATAATTTGCAATCAAAAAGAATTAAATATAGATTAATTTTCCTTTACAGAACCTAATGTTTTTTGCATCACAGATGAAATATTTTATAGCTTTAAATTAACTTCTTAAAATCTAAAAAGCCTTATTTTAGTGATTAAATTTGAATAAGGCTTTTTAGATTTTAAGAAGTTAATTTAAGTTATTTTTTTGAAATAGGATAAAGTTATTACATTAAAAATCTTATTAATTAAAATAATTTTATTAACGTACCATACGTCTAGAAATTTAAATTATTGAAATTTCCTAGGCCCTGTGAACATTTCTAATTGATTTGTTATTTTTAGATATTTTTAAGTGAAAATTAATAAGATTTTTGAAAGAATAGCTGTTCCTATTTTAAAAAAATATTATAATTTGTAGCAAAAAATAGCCAAAATTAAATCTTTTTAGAAATGTCCACAGAGGGCCTACACAAGATCTAAATAAGAAGCTTACTAGGTTTCTTTAATTTAGGCTTTATGCAAAAAAATTTAAAACAGTATATTTTTAGTTTTTTACTGCAAATTATAAGTATTTTGTTGAAATAGATAGCTATTCCAATAAAAACTTTATTGTTTAAAATATAAATATTTAAATTTTATATACAGAACCTAGTCACTTCAATACGGGCAGTAATTTTATCAGTCAGGAGATTATATGGTTTCATTAAGGGATAATATAGAAGCACAACCCTTGTCACATAATAGAAGAATAAGAAAAAATTTCGGTCACATAAATTTAGTAGCAGATATACCGAATTTGATTGAAATTCAAAAAAATTCATATGAAAAAAACTTTCTACAGTTAAATATTAAAGATTCTGAAAGAAAAAATAAGGGTTTACAATCTATATTAAACTCAATTTTTCCTATTTCAGATTCTTCTAATATTGCTAACTTAGAATTTGTAAAATATGAGTTTGATACTCCAAAATATGATGTAGAAGAGTGCATTCAAAGAAGTTTAAATTATGCTGCTCCTCTTAAAGTAACTTTAAGATTAAGTATTTGGGACATAGATGAGGATACCGGTACTAGAGAAATTAAAGGGATTAAAGAGCAAGCAGTATATATGGGTGATATCCCATTAATGACTAAAAACGGTACTTTTATTATCAATGGTACGGAAAGAGTAGTTGTATCACAAATGCATCGCTCACCAGGTGTATTCTTTTATCATGATGAAGGAAAAGTCCACTCTTCCGGAAAGCTTTTATATTCTGCTCGCGTTATTCCATATAGAGGGTCTTGGCTTGATTTAGAGTTTGACGCTAAGGATGTTATTTATTTTAGAATTGATAGAAAAAGAAAGCTTTATGCTACTACTTTGCTTAGAGCTATAGGCATGAGTACTGAAGAAATTATAAAATTTTATTATAATTCAGTAACTTATAAGCTTGTTAAAAATAAAGGTTGGGCGGTTAAATTTATGCTCGGGCATATTACTGCTCATCGTTTAACAAGTGATTTAGTAGATGCAGATACCGGTAATGTTTTACTGAAAGCAGGACAAAAAATTACCCCTCGTTTAGCTAAAAAATATTTTGGAGAAGGGCTTAATAATATTTTAGTAGCTCATGAAACTTTAATCGGCAAATATCTATCTGAAGATTTAAGAGATCCTGTAAGTGATGAAATATTAGCAAAAATCGGTGAAGTGATTACTGCTGATATGCTAAATGTTATTAATGATCTTAAAATTAAAAATGTTAACGTATTAGTGATCAATCCTCAATCCGGTCCGTATATAAGAAATACCTTATTTGCCGATAAAAACCAGGCTCGTGAGGCAGCATTATGTGACATTTTCAGAGTTTTAAGACCAGGCGAACCTGCTAATATTGAAGCAGCCGAAAGCCTATTTTATAATTTATTTTTTGATGCGGAAAGATATGATCTTTCAGAAGTCGGGCGAATAAAAATGAATTCTAGGTTAGATCTGAATATTGCTGAAGAAGTTACAGTTTTAACAATTGATGATATTAAAAATATCGTAAGAGTTTTAGTAGAGCTTAAAGACGGTAAAGGTATCATAGACGATATTGATCATTTAGGTAATAGAAGGGTTAGATCGGTAGGTGAATTGATAGAAAATCAATTTAGAATAGGTTTAGTTCGAATGGAAAAATCCGTAATTGAAAGGATGTCGGCAGGTGATGTTGATACTGTAATGCCTCATGATTTAGTAAATTCTAAAATTTTAGTTTCAGTAGTAAAAGAATTTTTTAGTACTTCGCAATTATCACAGTTTATGGATCAAACAAATCCATTATCGGAAATAACTCATAAAAGAAGGTTATCGGCACTCGGTCCTGGAGGTCTTAGTCGAGATCGAGCAGGTTTTGAGGTGCGTGATGTACATCCGACTCATTATGGTCGTATTTGTCCTATTGAAACACCTGAAGGTCAGAATATCGGGTTAATTAACTCTATGGCTACCTATGCCAGAATAAATAAACACGGCTTTATAGAGAGTCCGTATAGAAGAGTTAAAGATGGGCGTGTAACTGATGAAGTGGTATATCTTTCTGCCATTGAAGAAGGTAAATACAAAATTGGACAAGCAAACTCTAAAGTTGATAAAGACGGAGTGCTACAAGGAGAGTTTATTAATTGTCGTGTTGAGGGAGGAAATTTTGTAATGGTAGAACCGCATGAGGTGGATTTCATTGATGTGACTCCTATGCAGGTAGTATCGGTTGCAGCTTCTCTTATACCTTTCCTGGAAAATGATGATGCTAATCGTGCTTTGATGGGTTCAAACATGCAAAGACAAGCTGTTCCTTTAATTAAAACTGATGCACCTTTTGTAGGTACCGGAGTTGAAGGGGTGGTAGCTAAAGATTCCGGAGCATCGGTACTTGCATTACATGACGGTATTGTTGAGCAGGTAGATTCAAATAGAATCGTAATTAGAACTCTAGAACAAAAAGCTGACGGTTCTCCTTCGGTTGATATTTACAATTTACTAAAATTCCAAAAATCCAATCATAATACTTGTATTAATCAAAAGCCTTTAGTTAAAGTCGGTCATTACGTTAAGAAAAACGATATTATAGCTGACGGTCCTAGTACGGATAACGGTGAAATTGCTCTAGGTAGAAACGTACTTGTGGCTTTCTTACCTTGGAACGGTTATAATTTTGAAGATTCAATTTTAATATCTGAACGTATAGTAAAAGAGGATGTGTTTACATCTATTCATATTGAAGAGTTTGAAGTAATAGCCAGAGATACACGTCTTGGTCCTGAAGAAATTACTCGTGATATACCTAATGTAAGTGAAGAAGCATTACGTCACCTTGATGAAGTCGGAATAATTTATGTAGGTGCAGAAGTAAAAGCCGGTGATATTTTAGTCGGAAAAGTAACACCGAAAAGTGAGTCGCCTATTACACCTGAAGAAAAATTATTACGTGCTATTTTCGGAGAAAAAGCCTTTGACGTAAAAGATTCATCGCTGCACGTACCTTCCGGAGTTAGCGGAACCGTAGTAGAAGTAAGGGTATTTTCTCGTAGAGGTGTGGAAAAAGATCAGCGTGCTATTGCTATTGAAAAACAACAAATTGAAAAATTAGCAAAAGACAGAGACGATGAGTTAGAAATTATTGAGCATTTTGTATTTAGTTGGCTTAAAAAGCTTTCAGTAGGGCAGGTGATTATTAACGGTCCTAAGCAAGTAAAAGCAGGGCAAACTATTACTACTGAAATGCTAAAAGGCTTATCTAAAGGGCAATTTTGGCAGCTTACCGTGGAAGATGCAAATGTAATGAATGAAATAGAGCAGATAAAGACTCATTATGATGAGACAAAAGAGGCTCTTGATAAAAGATTTGCTACTAAGGTAGAGAAATTGCAAAGCGGTGATGATTTACCTCAGGGAGCTTTGAAAGTAGTAAAAGTATTTATTGCAACTAAGCATAAATTACAACCCGGTGATAAGATGGCAGGAAGACACGGAAATAAAGGTGTTATTTCACGTATCGTACCTGAAGAGGATATGCCGTTTTTAGAAGATGGAACAGTGGTGGATATTGTTCTTAATCCGCTTGGTCTTCCGTCTCGTATGAATATAGGGCAGATTTTAGAGACGCATCTTGGGTGGGCGTCAATAAATTTAGCAAAAAAAATATCTACCTTAGTAAAGGAATATCAAAATAAAAAGATCGGTATTGAGCAAATTAAGAAATTCTTAATTGAGCTGTACGGAGAAAATATTAATTCTGTACTTGAAAGATCAGAAGAAGAGATTATCTCTTTCTGTAAGACAGTAAGTAAAGGCGTACATTTTGCTACTCCTGTATTTGACGGAGCAAAAGTTCAAGATGTTAAAGATATGCTAAAGCTTGCCGGTCAAGATCCTTCAGGACAAGTAAAATTAATTGACGGTAGAACCGGTGAATATTTTGATCGTCTAGTAACTGTCGGACAGAAATATTTGCTGAAATTGCATCATTTAGTCGATAATAAAATTCACTCTCGTTCTATAGGACCTTATAGTTTAGTAACGCAGCAACCGCTTGGAGGTAAATCTCATTTTGGCGGACAGCGTTTTGGGGAAATGGAATGCTGGGCTCTACAAGCTTATGGTGCTGCTTATACGTTACAGGAAATGTTAACAGTTAAGTCAGATGACGTAAACGGTAGGATCAAAATTTATGATTCTATAGTACGCGGTGAAAATAATTTTGAATCAGGTATTCCTGAGTCATTTAACGTTATGATAAAAGAGTTTAGATCTTTATGTCTTAACGTAAAGCTTGAAGTGACTTCGAGTTAAATGTGTTATCCCATGGTCAAGCCGGCTTTGATGTGTGGATTGATTCTTTTTATTGTCATCCCGGCGACTTGATCGCGGGATCCAGTTAAAAATACTAAAATTATTAGTATCGTAAGTTGTGTTTTTGGATACCGTGGCTTGACCACGGTATGACATTTTAGAGAGCAAGTAATTTTTAAGGAAAAGTATTTATGAGCTTA
This sequence comes from Rickettsia endosymbiont of Ixodes persulcatus, assembly GCA_027293795.1. GTDB lineage: Bacteria > Pseudomonadota > Alphaproteobacteria > Rickettsiales > Rickettsiaceae > Rickettsia. Next base: position 14,634 of record JAPYLE010000237.1, on the reverse strand, counting down.
GTAAATTTTTACGGACAATTAAGTAATACTCAACAATTTGATCAGATAAGGATTAATATAGCAAGTCCTGATCAAGTACGTTCATGGTCTTTCGGTGAAGTAACGAAGCCTGAAACAATTAATTATCGAACTTTTAAACCTGAAAAAGATGGGTTGTTTTGTGCAAGAATTTTTGGTCCGGTAAAAGATTACGAATGTCTCTGCGGTAAATATAAGCGGATGAAAAATCGTGGTATTACTTGCGAGAAATGCGGCGTTGAAGTTACGGTTTCTAGAGTAAGACGTGAAAGAATGGGGCATATAGAGCTTGCAGCTCCCGTTGCTCATATTTGGTTTTTAAAGTCGCTACCTTCAAGAATTAGCACGCTTCTTGATATAACAATGCAAGATTTAGAAAAGATTCTTTATTTTGAAAATTATGTAGTAGTTGACCCAGGGTTATCAATTTTACAAAAAGGCGAACTCTTAACAGAGGAAGAATTACAGAAAGCAAAAGATAAGTACGGTGAAGATGCATTTACTGCCTCTATAGGTGCAGAAGTAATACAACAAATGCTTAAAGAGCTTGATTTTTCAAAGTTAAAGCAAGAATTATACGAAGAATTACAAAATACCACTTCAGAAGTAAAAAAGAAAAAATTAGTAAAACGTTTAAAATTAGTAGAGGATTTTTTAGAGTCGGAAAATAAGCCGGAATGGATGATTATGGATGTTTTACCGGTGATTCCTCCTGAAATTAGACCCCTTGTTATGCTTGACGGAGGAAGGTTTGCTACTTCGGATTTAAATGAACTTTATAGAAGAGTAATTAATAGAAATAATCGTTTAAAGAAACTAATAGAGTCAAAAGCTCCTGATATAATAGTCAGGAACGAAAAAAGAATGTTACAAGAAGCGGTGGATGCATTATTTGATAATGGTCGTCGCGGGCGAGCAGCAAAAAATGCTAATAAGCGTCCATTTAAGTCATTAAGTGACATGCTTAAAGGTAAGCAGGGTCGTTTCCGTCAGAACTTGCTTGGTAAGAGGGTTGATTATTCAGGGCGTTCGGTTATCGTTGTAGGACCTGAGCTTAAACTTCATCAATGCGGCTTACCTAAGAAAATGGCTTTAGAGCTATTTAAGCCGTTTATTTATTCTAAGCTTGAGTTGTACGGCATCGCTACAACTATTAAAGCCGCTAAAAGAATGGTGGAAGCTGAAAAACCTGAAGTTTGGGACGTGCTTGAAGAAGTGATAAGAGAGCATCCAGTTTTACTTAATAGAGCTCCGACGTTACATAGGCTTGGTATTCAAGCATTTGAACCTCTATTGATAGAAGGTAAAGCGATTCAGCTTCATCCGCTTGTTTGTGCTGCGTTTAATGCGGATTTTGACGGTGATCAGATGGCGGTACATATCCCGCTATCGATTGAGGCACAGCTTGAAGCTAGGGTACTTATGATGTCTACGAATAATATCTTAAGCCCTGCTAACGGACGTCCTATTATTGTACCGGATAAAGATATAGTACTTGGTTTATATTATCTAACCCTTGCATTTGATAATGAAGTAGGTGAAGGTATGATGTTCTCAGACTTAGCTGAGATGGAACATGCTTTATACAATAAATTTATAACTATTCATACAAAGATAAAATATCGTAGAAATCAGTTAAATGCTGAAGGTAAAATGGTTCCTATTATCATTGATACTACTTACGGTAGGTTAATGGTCGGTGAGCTATTGCCTTCTCATCCTAATATAGAGTTCAAGTTTATTAATAAACAACTAACTAAAAAAGACATATCATTAGTTATAGATTTAGTTTATCGTCACTGCGGTCAAAAAGCTACGGTAATTTTCGCCGATCAGTTAATGAAACTAGGTTTTAAATATGCTTGTTCTTCAGGTATTTCTTTTGGAATGGATGATATGGTAGTACCGGAATCTAAGACTATTTATATCAATGAAACTCAACTTGAAATAAAAGAATTTGAACAACAATATTCAAACGGTTTAATTACTTACGGAGAGAAATATAATAAAGTAATTGATGCTTGGTCAAGATGTACCGATAGAGTAGCAAACGACATGATGAAAGAGATTGCTACGCCGCCGATTAATGATGATCCAAATCATCAGAAAATAAATGCTATATATATTATGGCTATTTCCGGAGCAAGAGGTTCTTTCCAGCAAATTAAGCAGCTTGGCGGTATGCGAGGTTTAATGACCAAATCAAACGGTCAAATTATACAAACTCCTATTATTTCTAATTTTAAAGAGGGGTTAACCGAATTTGAGTGTTTTAATTCTGCTAACGGAATGCGTAAAGGGCAAATAGATACGGCTTTAAAAACGGCAAGCTCAGGTTACTTAACAAGAAAATTAGTAGATGTTGCGCAGGATTGTATTATTACGGAGAAAGATTGCGGAACCGATAAAGGAATTGAAGTTAAGAGTATTATTGAAGGCGGAGAAGTTATAGTACCTTTAGCTGAAAAGATTTTAGGTCGTACTGCTGCTATCGATATAGTTCATCCGGTAACTAATGATCTAATTCTCAATAAAGGCGAGCTTATTAATGAAGCAAAATTAGAACAGATTGAGTCGGCAGGATTAGACAGAATTATAATCAAATCCGTATTAACCTGTGAAAGTACTACCGGTATATGTAGCATATGTTACGGTAGGGATCTTGCTACCGGTACATTAGTATCGGAAGGTGAAGCAATCGGGGTTATTGCTGCTCAATCTATCGGTGAACCGGGTACGCAGCTTACAATGAGAACTTTCCATATCGGAGGAGCGGCAACAAAAGGTGCTGAGATTTCTTCCGTAGAAGCTTCCTATGATGCAAAAGTGAAAATTATAAGCCGTAACGTTGTTATTAATTCCGAAGAACGCAAAATTGTTATGAGCCGAAATTGTGAGTTATTATTGCTTGATAATAACGGTCATGAAAAGGCATGTCATAAAATTCCATACGGTGCTAGATTACTTGTTGATGACGGTGATATGGTTATTAAAACTCAAAAATTAGTGGAGTGGGATCCTTATACTATACCAATTATCACGGAGAAGTCAGGTAAAGTTTTATTTAGAGATATGGTTGAGGGTATTTCTATTCGTGATGTAACTGACGAAGCTACCGGAATACCAAGTAAAGTGATTATTGAATCAAAGCAATATTCACGCGGTGCAGAATTACGTCCGCGTATACAGCTTTTAGATGCTAAAGATGAGGTTATAACCTTATCAAACGGTTTAGAAGCTAGGTATTACTTGCCGGTTGGAGCAGTTTTAAGCGTGGAAGACGGAGTGCAGATATCGGTAGGTGATATTATTGCACGTATACCGAAAGAATCAACCACTACTAAAGATATTACCGGTGGTTTACCGAGAGTTGCTGAACTTGTAGAAGCAAGACGTCCTAAAGATCATGCAGTTATTGCCGAGGTTGACGGTAGAGTAGAATTCGGTAAAGACTATAAATCTAAAAGACGTATTATCATACATCCGATTGATGAAACAATGTCTATTGAGTATATGGTACCAAAAGGCAAGCATGTTGTAGTTAACGAAGGTGACTTTGTTAAAAAAGGTGATTTATTGATTGATGGTAATCCAGTACTGCAAGATATTTTAAAAGTAATGGGTGTAGAAGTTCTGGCAAATTATATTGTTAAAGAGGTTCAGGCCGTTTATCGTCTACAAGGTGTAAAGATTGATGATAAGCACATAGAAGTTATTATCCGTCAGATGTTACAAAAAGTAGAGATTACAGATTCAGGTGGGACTACATTATTAGCAGGTGAAAAAATAGATAGACATGAATTCGATGAGATAAATGAAAAAGCTATTAAAAACGGTTTAAAACCTGCTGAAGCACAATTAATATTACAAGGTATTACTAAAGCTTCGTTGCAAACTAGATCGTTTATCTCTGCGGCATCATTCCAAGAGACTACTAGAGTTTTAACTGAAGCAGCTATTGCCGGTAAAGTAGATAAGTTACGAGGACTAAAAGAAAACGTGATAGTTGGACGATTAGTACCTGCCGGAACCGGTTATTTTATGGACAAAATGCGTAAAGCAGCCGTAAAGCTTGATGAAGAGAATGTATAAATGCTGACAACAAAGGATAAGATCTTTAATCTTATCCTAGATGTTACGAACGTTTAGTATGTTATTCCTGCGGAAGCAGGAATCCATTAAACAACTTTTAATATAATGATTTTAATATTTTAAGCTGGATCTAGCTCACAAGTCGCTGTATGATAACTAAAAATTGAGGCACCGCCTTAAAAAAGGTGGTTTTGTTTTACACAACTCTTAAAAAGACCTTATTATCATTCCAGTAATGGCGGGAATCCAGAAAAAGTAATCTTAATATTGGTACAAAAATTACATATTTGATAAAATAAACATATCAAAAATAAATTTTTTATATGTTTTACTGGATCCCCGCGTACGCGGGGGTGACATCGAAGCATTAGGTTATCCCCCAAGCAATTCTTTTTAGGTAATGCCAAAATTGATTCATGCAACAAAGCCATCGCTAATAGCAAATTTACAAAAGTATTTTATATTTAAAGCTAATAACAAGAGATCGGTGCTGTTAAATGCTCATAGTTTTGACCTAAATAAAGGACGGGTTGTTCTGAGATATACGTATTATTATCGTAATTATAATTACCATATAATTGTAATCTTGCTAAATAATCCTCAATATAAGCGTTTTTAAGTATTTCTTGATGATTACATATCTGGTATTCTGCTAGATAATTTTCAATATAGACTTTTTGTACTTCCTGACAAACGCCATCATGTAAAACTTTAAGCATTATTAAGTTCATTAATGGGTTAGTATTAACTTCTTCATATTTTTGATCACTAGAAATAGGTCTATTACTTACTTCTACCTTATCTATTTGAAGATTTTCTGATTCAGCGTTGACTTTTGCTTCAAAATTTATCTTTGGGAAAAGGGCTTTCACGTCCGTTATTTCAAGTTTTCCTCCTTTTTTACCTACTTCATAAGCTTTGGAAACAATTTGTTTATAAATAACGTCAATTAATTCCCGTTTTGTTTGTATTTCATCGGAATAGTTAATTCCTCCTGCATTCCAAAATTTTATTATTTTAGAAAAAATAGGAATATATTGATCGGCCTTTGCTAAAAATTTTTGTATAAATGTAGGTTCAATAAGAGGTGCTAATGTAGGATTTTCTTCATAGTTTTTAAATACATACTCGACAATTTTAGGTATATTTTGATCTGTTTCTATTGCATCAGGTAAGCCATGTAATATTTTTTTAGCTATTGCTTGATCCATCTTCTTATACAAAATATTACCCCCGATCCATGTCCATACCGGATTAGCTGTAAAGCAAAGCTTTGTTACATAAAATGCTAGTGATATAGGTAGAGATAATAGCTTTAAATAGCTAAGGCAAGTATATCGTATCGGGTGAGGCGTGAGACTATAAACCTTATCCATATCACAGTTTAACTCACATGATGTTTTAATCATTATATACTTCTGTTTAATTAAGTAAGAAGTGATGTCATGTATTGGCATATGGTTACTTAAATTTAACTAATTTGTCAACAAAAATATAAAAAACGTTAACATTTGTCAACTAGTATCTAATAAGATTTTGTTTTAAATCAATTATAATACTTGCAAAGTTTTATCAAGATAAATAGAATTATCGCTAAGCATACTCTTCTGCTTTCAAGAATTGCTCTTTACATTTTATCAAGGATTCGCATCCTCACCTATTCAGTATAGGCTGTGGGTGCTCATCTCTCAAAATAAAATTAAATTCTTGAAATCATTTGAGTATAAATAAGTTAATATAAGGAATAGTTATGCTTAATGTAAATTTAACCAATGAAGAATCGTTTAACAATCAAGGTTTAGTAGTTTTTATTGATGAACAGTTAAAACTTGATAGTAATTTAATAGCACTTAATCAACAACATCATGGATTAATTTCTAAAACTATTGCAGATAAATTACAATTTACCGGTAAATATGGACAGATCAAGGTTATTTCGTCCGTCATTAAATCAGGCGAGATTAAATATTTGATAATAGCAGGGCTTGGGGATGAAGAAAAGTTAACTGAAGCAAAAATCGAAGAGTTAGGCGGTAAAATCTTACAGCATGCAACTAGTGCTAAAATTTCTACTATCAGCTTAAAAATTATAAATAGAATAAGCAGATTTACATCTCAAACATTTGCGTCTTTAGTTGTTAGCGGTGCATTTCTTGCTTCTTACAGATTTGATAAATATAGAACTACCTTAAAAGAAGCAGAAAAGTTTGCAGTAGAATCAATTGAAATTTTTACCGATAATAATACTGAAGCAGCAAAATTATTTGAAGTCAAAAAATTAATTGCTGAGGCAGTATTTTTTACAAGAGATATAAGTAATGAACCGTCAAATATTAAAACTCCGCAAGTCTATGCCGAAAGAATAGTTGATATACTTGAACCGCTAGGAGTAGATGTTGACGTTATCGGTGAACGTGAGATGAAAAATCTTGGTATGGGAGCATTACTTGGTGTGGGACAAGGTTCGCAAAACGAGTCAAAGTTAGTGGTTATGGAATATAAAGGCGGTAGTAAAGATGCTCCTACTATTGCTTTGGTCGGTAAGGGGGTGATTTTTGATACAGGCGGTATTTCCTTAAAACCGTCAAGTAATATGCATTTAATGAGATACGATATGGGAGGTTCTGCAGCAATTGTGGGTAGCATGATTGCAGTTGCCGGTCAAAAATTACCTGTAAATATAGTCGGTGTTGTAGGGCTTGTAGAAAATATGCCGTCCGGTAACGCACAGCGTCCAGGGGACGTGGTAACTACCATGTCAGGGCAAACTGCAGAAGTTTTAAATACCGATGCAGAAGGGCGTTTAGTACTTGCTGATGCTGTGTGGTATGCACAAGAAAAATTTAAGCCTAAATGTGTGATTGACGTTGCAACCCTAACAGGAGCAATAACCGTAGCACTTGGTAGTACATATGCCGGTTGTTTTTCCAATAATGATGAGTTAGCGAGTAAATTAATAAAAGCGGGGGAAGAAGTTAATGAAAAACTTTGGAGAATGCCACTTCATGATGAGTACGATGCAATGATTAGCTCCGACATAGCCGACATGGCAAATATCGGTAACGTACCGGGAACTGCCGGAAGCTGCACGGCTGCACATTTCATTAAACGTTTCATTAAAGATGGAGTAGATTGGGCTCATTTAGATATAGCAGGCGTTGCAAATAGTAATAAAGCTTCATCGCTTGGTCCTAAGGGAGCAGTGGGGTACGGTGTTAGACTACTTGAAAAATTCATCAAGGAATATACTCGATGAACTTCAAAAATTGGCTACGTCGTTCTACACGTATTAAGTATACGCTCCATTCCTCGTCTTGTGAACCCCTTGCTCTTTTGAAGTTGATCTTCGTATACCACTTTATATTTAATAGTAGTATACTTACTCTTCGTTTATTCGGAATATATACTCCTGATAAATGAAGAATAGTTAGAATAAAACATAATTAAATGGGTATTCGGGATGGGACCGCTTTTCATCTTGAATACCCATTATTTAAAACTTCTTTCAAAAGGATTATTGCATACTCCTTTTGAAAGAAAAGAAGTATATTATGAACAGTAAACCTTATATTTTTGTTATAGGTAATGAAAAAGGAGGAGCAGGTAAAACTACCTGTTCTATGCATCTAATAATAGCTCTGCTTTATCAAAATTATTCGGTAGTAAGTATAGATACCGATTCACGTCAAAGTTCTTTAACAAATTATTTAAAAAATCGAGATTTATATAATAAACAAAATCCTGATAAACCTGTATTAGTACCGAAACATTTTCATATATCGGAAAGTGAAGTAGAAGAGCAAGCAAAGAGTTTTGAGCAGGTACTCAAAAATAATCAGGATGCCGATTATATAGTGATTGATACCCCAGGCAGCCATACTCCTTTATCAAGGCTTGCTCATTCTTATGCCGATATGATTATTACACCGATTAATGATAGCTTTCTAGATTTAGACGTGATAGCAAAAATCGATAGCAAGGACGAAATTATTAGCCCATCAATCTATAGTCAAATGATTTGGGAACAGAAAATGGAGCGTGCTAGTCGTGATAGAGTCAGTATAGATTGGATAATACTTCGTAATCGTTTAAGTAACCTTGATGCATTAAATAAAAGACGTGTAGGAAATGTATTAGCTAAACTTGCTAAAAGAATTAACTTTAAACTCGCAGAGGGATTTAGCGAACGTGTAATATATAGGGAATTATTTTTGCAAGGTTTAACATTACTTGATCTAAAAACTGCAAAATATGATAGAGGATTTAATAGCTCACATGTGCTTGCACGTCAAGAATTACGAAATTTTTTAGGCTTTTTAGGTATTAAGACTATGTTTAAAGGTTAATTTCTATTAAAGTTTTTCTTGTATAAAGTTAAAAAGTATATATAACGTGCAAAATTAATATGTTTTAACTTTTTAAGAGAAACAAATGCCAAATATTTCTGAAAATATTGCACCGGAACAACGAAAGGAAGCGGATGAGCTTATTAATAAATATAAGAATTTAACTCCGGAAGAACAAAAAGAAGTTGATAGAACACTTAAATCACATTTTAGAGAAAAAGATCTTGAACGCAATGATCTTCAGTTAAGAATGAATAAGATATTTGGTAATCTATCAAGCGAAAATCAAGAAAAATTACAAGTAAATAATAATCCTATAAATAAAATTAAAGAGGAGTTATTACCGTTAATTAAAGGAATAATAAATTTAGTAGAAAATGTTGCGGAGATAATTAAAAACCCTAAGAAAGCAATATATGAATGGATTAAAGGTGAGTTAAATCAAGTAAAACCTCAACAACAGAATCATATCCAATCATTGCCAAAACAAAAGAATGTTCCTACATTATCAAGATAAATTTTTAGTTTTTATTTGCGAAAATCCACAATTTTATGTATAATAATATAGGGGGGAACCGTATAATAAAAAAATAAAAATGCATCAATATAGAACTCATAATTGTAACGAATTACAAATATCCGATGTAGGAAAAGAAGTTAAATTGTCAGGTTGGGTACATAGAAGAAGAGATCACGGTAATCTAGTTTTCATAGATTTACGTGATCATTACGGTATAACTCAAATCGTGTTTACAGATCAAAACCTCCAGCTTATGGAGGCGGCTAGTCGTTTGCGTTATGAGTCGGTAATTACGGTTATTGGTAAAGTTGTAGCAAGATCAGGGGATACTATTAATGATACGCTTACGACTGGTCATATTGAAATATTAGCTGGAGAATTTATTGTTGAATCAGCAGCAGATACTCTACCTTTTGTTATTAATACCGAAAAAGACGCTCCAGAAGATTCGAGGCTTAAACGTCGCTTTTTAGATCTTAGACGTGAGAAATTACATAATAATATAATACTCCGCTCGCAAATTATTTCTCATATTCGTCATTTGATGACGGCAAGAGGTTTTACTGAATTTCAAACACCGATCCTAACGGCAAGCTCACCTGAGGGAGCTAGGGATTTCTTAGTGCCTAGTAGAATCCATCCCGGTAAGTTTTATGCACTACCGCAAGCACCTCAGCAATTCAAGCAGCTTTTAATGGTTTCAGGGTTTGATCGTTATTTCCAAATTGCTCCTTGTTTTCGGGATGAAGATGCAAGAGCCGATAGATCCCCTGGTGAGTTTTATCAGCTAGACGTAGAAATGTCTTTTGTTACACAGGAAGACGTATTTAGTACTATTGAGTCTGTGATGCATAATTTATTCACTAAATTTACATACAAGCAAGTATCAGAGACCCCTTTTATCCGTATCCCATATAATGAATCTATGCTAAAATACGGCTCTGATAAGCCTGATTTGCGTAACCCTATCATAATTGCTGACGTAACGGAAATATTTAGAGATTCCGATTTTATAATTTTTAGAGAAAATATCAAAAAAGGTAGTGTCGTTCGTGCAATTCCTGCACCTAAAGCAGCAGCACAACCTCGTAGTTTCTTCGATAAAATGATAGAGTTTGCGATATCTGAAGGAGCAATAGGACTTGGTTATATCCAGTTTAGTGAAAGCGGTAAAGCAAAAGGACCGGTAGCAAAATTCTTAAGCCCGCAGCAATTAGAGAGCCTAAAGGCTACTGCCAATATAAGTAACGGTGATGCCGTATTTTTTGCTAGCGATAAAAAAGAAAAAGCTGCCAAACTTGCCGGTAAGGTTAGAATAAGACTTAGCGATGAGCTTGATTTACTTGAAAAAGATTGCTTTAAATTCTGCTGGATTACTGATTTTCCATTCTATGAATTAAATGAAGAAACAGGTAAAATTGATTTTAGCCATAATCCGTTTTCTATGCCGCAAGGCGGTTTAGATGCTTTAGAAAATGCTAAAACAACAGAAGAGTTGTTAGAGCTTACCGCATACCAGTATGATATTGTTTGTAACGGTATTGAACTTTCCAGCGGTGCTATTAGAAACCACAAGCTGGAAATTATGTATAAAGCATTTTCCATAGCAGGTTATAGTGAGGAGGAAGTTGATAAGAGATTTGGCGGTATGATTAGAGCGTTTAAGTTTGGTGCTCCACCACATGGCGGAATAGCTCCAGGAATTGACCGAATTGTTATGCTGCTTGCAGAAGCCACAAATATAAGAGAAATAATTGCATTTCCTTTAAACCAACAAGCGGAAGATTTACTTATGAACGCCCCAAGCTATGTAGAAGATAAAGCTCTAAAAGAGCTAAGCATTATGCTCTCACCGTCTGCTAGAAAAAATGCAGAGAAAGAATAAGAATTTATAGTTGTTGCTAGGCTCTTGAAAAACGCTCCGATGTCATACCGTGGCCCCTCCACGGTATCCAGTAAAACAAATATTTATGGATCTCGCTACAGGCTTGGCATTATTGCATGGCCTAGGTATAGCGATTCGATGTCATTCCCGCGTAAGCAGGAATCCAGAAAAAAGCGAAATTATGTAAGCCTTTAATTTTAAAAATTTAGTGTGTTTATACTTTTTAATGACTGGATTCCCGCTCCCGCGGGAATGACATAAGAGTGTTTTTTTGATCCATGCGACAAGAACACTTAAAGCTACGAATCTAGACATCATCATGGCATCGAAGCATTTAAGCCTATCATACAAAGCAATTCTTTTTAGGCAATGTCCAAAACAGTTTTAAAAAATTATTTGCAATAATTAATAAATAAATATTATTTACTTGGAGCTAGTTCAGAGCAATTTGAGAATGCAATGTCAAATTATGAAAGAAGAAAAAAGCCAGGAGATAATGTTGCTGTATGAATGCAGATTATGGACTCTCATGATAAGAGATTTAGCAGTATATATAGATAGATACTACTATACTTAATGCAGAATAGTCACCAAACGCAAATAGCGAATTATTACATAATCCGCTATTGGTGATCATCGAGGTTAAATTATTTGTCCGTATAGACATAGAAAAGTATAAAGATTTTTTTAATCTCTTCTATTGCCTAAAAATCTCATTAAATATAGGAAAAGGTTGATAAAATCTAAATATAAAGTAAAGGCTGCCATAATAGAAAGCTTTTGTCCTACTTCATCGTTTCCTGCCATGTAATACATAGACTTAATCTTTTGAGTATCCCAAGCAATTAACCCCATAAATACTACTATCCCAATAAGAGAAGTAGCAAAAGAGAGAGCTGAACTTTTTAGAAATAGGTTAACTAGTGAGGTGATTATAAGACCTATAAGACCCATTGCAAAAAATGACCCCATAGATGTCAAATCTCTACTTGTACTATAACCGTATAAGCTCATTGCTCCAAAAACAGAGGAACAAATAAAGAAAGTGCGCGCTATTGATGCACCGGTATAAATAAGAGCTAAATATGCAAGCGACATACCGGTTAAAGCGGCATAAACCCAAAATAATACCTGTGCCGTTTGCAGATTCATGCGTCCGAAGCCCATAAAGAAATATAAAGCAATACCGAGCGGAGCAAACATTATAATAGTGCCGAAGCCGGTTTGAAACATTAGATTATAAATAGGCTCAACTGATATAGTTGTTACGGCTGCTACGCCGGTTAGTAAAAGTGCTAAAGCCATATAATTATATACTTTAAGCATGTATTTTCTTAAGCCTTCATCAAAAGTTTTATTTTTTGAGGTGGCAGTTAAAGTTTTTGTATAATCGATCATAAGTAACCTACTATGTATTTACATAATAAAATATAGTCTTTTAAAGATGTTTTTTCAAGCTATAATTAATTAAATTTTATAAATATCTTGCATTGAATATAAAGCAGAAGGTTTATCTTGTAGCCAAATAGCAGCTTTAATTGCTCCGTCGGCAAAAGAATTTTTATTCAGAGCTTCATGTTTTAAAGTGATTATTTCATTGTCATCTAAAAAAGATATTAGATGATTACGATGTTGAAATTTTAGAAATACATCACCGTAATAAAAAAGATTCACCCTCAGGTACTGCTATTATGCTTGCTGAAACAATTGCAAGCGAAAAAGGTTTAGATATAATATTTAATCGCGGTAACAGACCAAGAAAAAAAGAGGAAATAGGTATTTCCTCACTTCGTGGTGGGAATATTCACGGTATACATGAAATATCTTTTTTGCTTCTTTAGCTAAATAGCTGAGCAAATTAGCCCCTATACTCATATTTGCAGAATATAAAATAGGTAAAGTTTGAGCTGCTTTTTTTAAAAGCTTAAAATGTTTAGGCTGAAGACCTGTCGTTCCGATCACTAATTTTGCATTGTGTTTTAATGCATAATTAAGTAATTTTTCTAATATTTCAGGGGTAGAAAAATCGATGATCACATCAGAATTTTTACAAAAATTGTCTAAATCATACAGACTATTAGTACTACTAAATTTTGCCGAAATTTTGCAATTTTTAAATTCGTCTATTCTTTCATCAATAGTTCTCCCCATTTTACCGGTAGAACCGCTAAGACCGATATTTATCATATTTATTTTATTGTAAATTTGTATAAGATTTATGAAAATATAATAGAGGTTTTAGATTGTTTTTAATAGTGGTATTTATTACTTCACCGATAAATATAACATGATCACCGGCATCATAAGAAGCATATTTATTACATTCTATATGACAAGTTGCGCCATTTATTAAAGGACAATCGGTTTTATTACCAAGCTTATAATCAATTTTTGTAAATTTATTAGGTTGTGATTTAGCAAAATGCTTTGAGATATCAATTTGATTCTTTGCTAAGATACTAACTGCAAACTTATTACTTTTTTGAAAACTGTTTATGCTAAAAGAGTTTTTATTAAGGCAAAATAATATTAACGGCGGTCTTAAAGATACGGAAGTAAAAGAACTAGCAGTAAAGCCAAAAAGTTCATTGTTGCAATTTATTGTTATAATAGTCACCCCCTGAGGGAAGCGGCTCATAGCATCTTTAAATTGACTTTCTGTTACTGTCTCAGCCATTTTTTCATAATTTTGTTAATGGTTCCGTCTTTTTTTAATGAATCGATTGCCTCATTAATTTCATTAATTAGTCCTGAGTTTTTAGACATACCTATAGCAAAATCGGATGAAAATTCTTCTAAAGTACTGCTTTCTAAATTTGAATTATTTTCTTTTAATTTTACGCCCTGAAATTCTTCGGAGATAATAGCATCTATGACTCTGGCTTTTAATTCTTCAACTAACATTAAATGATTTGCTAAAGAATGAACTTTAATATTCATCGTCTGTGATAGATCTTGTGCTTTTTTTTCTAAAACACTGCCAAGTTGTACCCCTACCATTTTATTCTCTAGATCTTTGATACCTTGTATATTATCGCCTGTTCTATATATTATGGTGAATCTTGCAGTAGCGTAATTATCAGAAAAGCTTATATATTCGGCACGCTCCGGTGTTACGGAAAGCGCCGCTACCGCAACATCAATATTTTCGCTAACCAAAGCTGCAAGTAAACCGTTAAAGTCGAAGTTTTTTATGATAACTTTTTTATTTAAACGTTCGCTTATTGCTTTGATAATATCAATATCAATCCCGACAATCTCTCCGTCTTGGATGAATTCATAAGGAGGATTATCTGCGGCAGTACCGACTATTAAAGTTTTTTCCGTTTCTTTTTTTTCACAAGAAACTAGTAAGAAAGATAGTAAAAATATTTTCAGAAATTTCATAAAAATAATGTTTTAAGTTTGAGCATGTCCTGTGTCATACCGCGACTTGATCGCGGTATGATATTTGGTATAGAAAACATCAAGAACCCAATTTCTCCTTTAAAAGCTGATTAACAAGTATCGGATTAGCCTTGCCGTCGGTTTTTTTCATTACCTGCCCTACAAAAAAACCGAATAATTTATCCTTACCGCTTCTATAACCCTTTACAGATTCAGGATTTGCAGCTATTACCTCGTCAATTACCGTGTTAATATTATTTTGCCTTAATAAAAACTCTTTTAGCATAAACAGTTTTCAAAAAAGTAATAAGTTTGCAGTTAGTATCTTAGCAAAGAATCAAATTGATATCTCAAAGCATTTTGCTAAATCACAACCTAATAAATTT
>JAPYLE010000236.1 GCA_027293795.1 Rickettsia endosymbiont of Ixodes persulcatus | reverse complement strand
GTAGGACTCTAGCTATGGCTTTTGGTAGCGGAATGGAAGCTGATGCTAATATTGCTATATATAGTGCAAAAAAATTTGAAAATCCAAGTGAAATCGTAAAGTTTTTAGCTGACGTATTATTTAAAATGCTTGCAAAAGTGGGAGGAAAATTTAAATATACCGAAACTCTAAAAGAAACTAATGAGCAATTACGTGAAAATGCTTTAAACACTGTTGTTTTAGATACTGCCGGAATAGATACTTTGGATTTCAAATTTTTTTGCACTATATATAGCAATATTAGCATCAGCTTCCATTCCGCTACCAAAAGCCATAGCTAGAGTCCTACCTTGCTTTTGAGCTAAGGTAATCTCCTCCATATCATCAGTGACTTCTTTTGCTTTAAATCCCGGTTCATTATCTTTAAAATATTTTGTAGGTATATTGTCTAAATACCCACCGTCAACATATTTCTTACCGTTAATTTCTACCGGTTCAAAAACGAGAGGTATAGAAGCAGAAGCACGGCATGCTAAAGCGATTTCAACATTAGGCGTATCAAAGCTATTGAAAATAGTTAGCTTGCCTGTATCTTGCTGAGTTGCCGTAATTACTAAATCCTTATACTTCACGGGATCGTATTTTCGGAGTAGTGCTATATACTTAAAGTATATTTTACCGTCTTTTTGGTTGTATCTTTCTCTTAATTCATCAAGAGCTTCATCACCTTTAACATTTACTATATCTGATCTCTGTAAAAAATTTCCTATATTTTCTTTAATAACAAGTTCTAATAGATTATATAAAGGTTTACCGTCTTTATTTAACTTGTACTATACCGGCAGAAAATCCTTATCTTCCCAAGTAATGTTTGTAAATTTGTATTTTTAGAAATTTCTTCAAACCGCTCAGGCGGTGTCCCAAGAGCTACCACTGCTGCCGTTATAGCACCTGCGGAAGAACCTGCTACCGCCTTGACATTATCCAAAATACCGGCTTTTTTTGCTGCCTCATAAGCTCCGGAATATATTGCTCCCTTAGCTCCCCCTCCACTAAAAGCTATATATTCGACAGGACTTTCCTGTGCTTGCTCTAACTCCTGTAATGTTTTTATTTGATTGTTAACAATAAGATCTTTCTGAATTGTGTCTAGTTCTCCTAACTTTTCTAATATATCAGGTTTCTCATTAACTACAAGAGTTTTTAATTCTTTTTTTAGATTATTGATAATAGGATTTTTTATTATCTTTTCAGCCATAAGATTATTTTAATGATACTCCTCGCAGCAGAGCTGCGAGGTATCTAAAAAAGTTTTAGTTGCTTCTGATGAAAAGCTTTATATGATGGTCGATCCGCACCTTGATTCTTTACATAGTTGTGTAATTTTTTCTCATCTCTATGTTTTCC
>JAPYLE010000235.1 GCA_027293795.1 Rickettsia endosymbiont of Ixodes persulcatus | reverse complement strand
AT
This sequence comes from Rickettsia endosymbiont of Ixodes persulcatus, assembly GCA_027293795.1. Lineage (GTDB taxonomy): Bacteria > Pseudomonadota > Alphaproteobacteria > Rickettsiales > Rickettsiaceae > Rickettsia. The sequence continues at coordinate 1,674 of JAPYLE010000235.1, read as the reverse complement.
TAATCGAGTCGGTTGGGTACAGAATTTTATTCTTACCTACATATAGCCCGGACTTAAATCCTATAGAACATTATTGGTTTAAGATTAAGAACGAAATAAGAAAAGTTATGGGGCAATTCAAAGATATCAGTATGGCTGTAGAACACGTACTAAAGTTTATTTAACTGTACCTATTTCCTATGGTCTAGCTATACTATATAAGTTTTCTTTGGTTTTAAATCTTGTAATGCATTATAGAAACCCTTTGATATAGAAGGAGTAAGAGGCCTTTTAATTTCAATTGCCGTAAGATTATTTATGCTTGATTCTAGTATTAAATCTACCTCTACCCCTCCGGCGGTTCTATAAAACCAACTATTCATTTTATTCTTAACTATAGATAAAATGTTTTCTATTACAAATCCTTCAAAGCTTCCTCCGAGAATATAATGTCCGAGTAGTTCATCATAAGATTTAATATTTAATAATGTATGTAGATACCGCTATCACGAATGTATAGTTTAGGGGCCTTGACTAATCGTTTCTTTATATTACTCGACCAGGGTCTTAGCAATCTTATGAGAGATAAATCTTCAAATAGATCTATATATCTCATTATAGTAGGTACTTATATTCCCAGGCTTGCCGCTATTTTGCTAGCATTTAATAAAATGAGCGAATATAGTCCAGGTTCTACGTAAAATTTCTGTAGATATATTATAGCCGAGTTGCAGTATTTCACAATAAGTCATTATGAAAGATTGACGCCAATTCATACTGTTATTATCCGAAGCACTGAGAAAGCTGTCGGGGAAGTTACCTCTAAGCCATAATAAATTATCATCAATATATCCGGCTTTTTTAATTTCTTGAACATTAAAACCACAAAGCTGAGTATAAATTATACGACCTGCTAACGATTCCTAAGAATGTTTTAATAATTCTTTAGAAGCAGAACCAAGAAGTAAGAATTGTTTAACTTTTTGTCCCTGCTGACGCCTTTCATCAATAACGCTACGTAAAACTTGAAAAAGCTGAGGTATTCTTTGAATTTCATCAATAATAACTAAGTGGTTAGTATGAGTTTGAAAATAAAGTTCAGGATCGGATAATTTTGCCAAATCTAAAGGCCTTTCTAAGTCTAAATAAAAGGTGTAGGAGATATCCGTTCTGCTATTTCTTTTGCTAAAAAACGCTCAATCATTATCCATGTAAATTTAACATTTCATGTTAAATTTACATGGATAAAATGATACTCCTCGCAGCTCTGCTGCGAGGTATCTAAAAAAGTTTTAGTTGCTTCTGATGAAAGGCGTCAGCAGGGACAAAAAGTTAAACAATTCTTACTTCTTGGTTCTGCTTCTAAAGAATTATTAAAACATTCTTAGCAATCTTATGAGAGATAAATCTTCAAATAGATCTATATATCTCATTATAGTAGGTACTTATATTCCCAGGCTTGCCGCTATTTTGCTAGCATTTAATAAAATGAGCGAATATAGTCCAGGTTCTACGTAAAAATTACACAACTATGTAAAGAATCAAGGTGCGGATCGACCATCATATAAAGCCTTTCATCAATAACGCTACGTAAAACTTGAAAAAGCTGAGGTATTCTTTGAATTTCATCAATAATAACTAAGTGGTTAGTATGAGTTTGAAAATAAAGTTCAGGATCGGATAATTTTGCCAAAT
>JAPYLE010000234.1 GCA_027293795.1 Rickettsia endosymbiont of Ixodes persulcatus | reverse complement strand
TAAATCCTATAGAACATTATTGGTTTAAGATTAAGAACGAAATAAGAAAAGTTACGGGGCAATTCAAAGATATCAGTATGGCTGTAGAACACGTACTAAAGTTTATTTAACTGTACCTATTTCCTATGGTCTAGCTATAGGATGTGGATACCGGGCTTAAATTTAATTGACCTTTCGGTTTCAATTTTAATATAAAGCTGCCTTTTGCCTCATTATGAACATAAAGATCCGGTAGATAGATTTATTATAGCCGCTAGCTACAACGGCTAATGCGTATTTATTTACTTTTGATCAAAAAATTATAGGGTATGCTAATTTAGGTTATTTGAAAATAATACAAACTAAATGATCATAATTATAATTTAATCAATTGTGCTTTACTTGCAAAATTTTCTATACTTTCTAAATCGGTAGCAGTAATCCATAACTGCAAATTTAAATCGGTAAAAAATTCAGTTAAATACTCACGTCTTTTATCGTCTAGATGCACAAAGACTTCATCCAAAAGTAAAACCGGTGCTATTTTAGTTAGCTTTATAGCATAATTCATTTCAGCAAGAATTATCGCAATTAATATGGCTTTTTGCTCACCGGTAGAACAGAGTTTTGCTAAGATATTTTTCTTTTTATGCTTCACTAGAAAGTCGCTTTTATGAACTCCAAAACTAGTGCGACCGATTAATTTATCTTTGCTTCTTGTTTTATAAAGTTCTGCCGTAATAACACTAACAATATTCTCTTTACCGTCTAATATTTTTTGTTCAACAATGCCGTCAATCGATAAATCGGCTTTTGGAAACTCATTTTCAAGATCATCTATTGCTTGCTGCATAAATTCTAAAGTTTTTAAGCGGTTAACGGCAATATGGTTAGAAATATCAGCCATCTTTTCTTCGATGATTTTCAGCCAATTATCATCTTGTATTTCTTCTGCTAGAATTTTATTTCTCTCATGCATATAATATTCATACTTGCCCACTAATTCTGCGTGCTTTGGATCAAAATTATAAACTATTCTATCAAGGAATTTTCTTCTTTCTACGGTTCCGCTTGTAAAGATTCCTTCCATTTGCGGAGTTAACCATACCATACTAGTGAATTTACTTAACTCGTTATTGGCTATTTTACTTTCGTTATATTCGGTTATTCTTCTATTTGAACTACACTTGAATTGTGTAGTGAACTCTGCAAGCCCTAATTTACTTTGTAATAAAGCTTTAATAGAGCAATGATCTTCTGAAGTTTTGCATATATCGGCAAGTTTAGCCGATCGGAGTCCTCTTCCTGGATAAAACAGCGATATTGCTTCTAAAATATTAGTTTTACCGCTACCGTTTTCCCCTATAAGAATTATAGGGGTATTATCTGTTTTCAGTTCAAGATTTTGAAAATTACGATAATTCTCAAGAATTAAGGAGTGCAGAAAAATATTTTTCATTTAGTAGAAAGAAGAGAAGAATAGTTAAATTGATATACCGCCACTTTTTTTAAAGCTGGCATGAGCTTTTTCAAGCTTTTTAATAAGTTTAGGTGAATATGATTTAATGTCTTTTTCCTTGCCGCCTTCATATTTTTTAGCGAGTTTCATTCCACCTCTGATCATATTATAGGCAAAGTTCATTAGCTTCGTTTCGCCTGCTATTCTTTTTGGGTTCATAAACATATAAATTTGATAAACGGCAAAGCTTTTTAATAAACGTTTTAAGTCTATTTTAGCTTGTTTGGTTAAACCTTGCAATTTATCTTTTGGGTTTGCAAAGTTTTTATTAGCATCTCTAACTATTTTAGAATGTTGATGCATTAAATAATTACTGACTTCGGCAACATTCTTATTAATGAGCTTCTCATCCACTTTAAGCATTTTAAGCTTTAAATTTTTAGTTTTACCTAAATACTTACGGATTAATAAGATAATTCGGCTTTGCAGTTGAGTCAAATCCATAGTTTGTTCGTTTAAGATAGCAAGTATTTGCTCTATCTCATACTCCAATTCTTCATTTTGGCTTAATTCTTCAAAAATTTCCTCTACCTCTTTACTCTCAAGCACAAGATCGTCACTAATACCCATTAATGCATCTTTTATTTGATCAGCGATTTTTTTAGTATCTTCGGAAAATTGATTATTTGTCATAATCTCATTCATCGTTAAATATAGCTTATTTTATACTAGCAACTCATTTCTGCTTGTCTATAAAAATTGTATTAAGAGATATTAATTTGAATATAATATTAGATATTTTTTTCTGCGTCATAATTATAATTTCCTAAAAAAATTTACATTTTCTTTAGAAAATATGGCTATATTCCATGAATGAGCCGTATCTCTATTAGAGTGAAGGAGATTATATTCTGTATTATATAGATCAACAGATAATGCATCTTCTGAATCTTCTTCCATATTACTACTAAACCCTTGGGCTAAATTATCGTATTTTTTAGCTTTTTTATTAAATTTAAGTTTATCATGAAATGATGAAGATAAATCACCTAAACATTTATAAAGATGAACTAACATTTCATAATTGCTATCTTCTCCTATCCTTTCTATTGCCGTTATCACGTCATAAAACGCTCTTTTTGTTGATTCTTGTGCTTTTGTTACAGATATTGTTTGATCGCGGCACTTAAACTTAGCTTATTTTAAAGATAATTCAGTTAATTCCGAAGATAATTTAATTGCATCTTGAGTATTGCTTTGTAGTTTGTTTATTATTTTCGATTTTTGCTCATTGATCAAGTTTTTAAAAGCTATTGATGTATTAGTTGTATCATTAGCAGGAGTTTCGCACTTAGCAAAAAATATGTTAATCTAACAAAAAAGAGTTTTAGTTAAGATGGCAAGATCAAAATGTAGCAAAGACTTATATAAATCATTTTTACAAGCAAGTAGCGTAAGATATAGTGGTAAAGCATTATCTGAAGCTTACCAATCAATATATTTTGATACTTCTCTGTAGATCCCGCTAGTGCGGAAATCCTTACTATTTAACCATCGACTTGCACTATCGTGAGATAGGTTTATTGGACTTACTTCAGATAATGCTTTACCACTATATCTTACGCTACTTGCTTGTAAAAATGATTTATATAAGTCTTTGCTACATTTTG
>JAPYLE010000233.1 GCA_027293795.1 Rickettsia endosymbiont of Ixodes persulcatus | reverse complement strand
ATTGGAGCTAGAAAATACAGAGGTAGGACGACATGGCTATGCAATGACAAAAGGGTTCCGGATGTTATTGTTACAGTACGTGGAAGATTTAAGCGATCGTGAATTGGAACGTTATTTGCAAGAAAATTTAGCGGCTAAATTATTTTGTAATTTTTCAACACGGCCTTAATGCATCCTTACAAGAAATAAAAAAGTTACTTTTAGTGTTTGATAAGTTGAGTTTTGCTGAAGGGGATTTTTTTGCAGAACTGAATCAGACAGTCGTAATGAGTCAATTAAAAGGTACTGAAAATGGAATCACTGTCAATCTGGATAACGCTGCCGATTTTTCTTTAAGCTTGCGAAGCAATGTTGAGTTTCAGTATAAAACATAAAAAATTAATATTTGGGGAAATAGTTCAGTAGCATCGTTTAATGTTTATAGGCATATTGGAGCGGATCCATTATTGTATTTTACAATACCTTTTAATAAATTTCAGTTAAACACATTTAATGATAAAGGGGTTATATTTACAGTAAGTGATTCATTAATGGAATCGTTAGAGATAGGTATAGCAATTAGTGATGTTAATACATCGAAAAATAATACATTTAATTATGATTTTTCCGACTTTATGTTGTTAAACGATGAAGTCTTTTATAGTCGTATTATACTTAATAAGAAAGAAAATGGTATTTTCGAATGCGTGCTTGAAATAAATACAAGTAACAGTAATTCTACTTTGGATATAGATTTTAGCGAGATAAAAAGTCAAAACTTTAGCCAGGCGAGCATATTAACAGAAGAAATTACTGGGCCTAAGTTGACACATTATTATTTTTGGGAAAGTGAAAGTAATCCAATTATAACGGGCCAGTTTAAAAGTTATCGCTTAAAGGAAGGAATAGAGGAATGGCAGTTTATTTTAGAGCATAGAGAGGAGGCTGAGGAAGCACAATTTTTTTAAGCGAAGCTATAGCGGAACTAGTAATTGAAACTATTCGCTATCAAATTAATTATTTTTCTAATACCTTATTAGCATTGGACACAATAGATAATTCACCTATCGATTGTAATAATTTACTAGCGCCAATAAAAATATATCAATTGTTTAATGAATCAAGACTGGAAAAAGAAGCTAATCTCTATACTATTGCTAACTTATCACTTAAAGATCCAATATCCCAAGTAAAATTTCAATTTCTCGATTTAACTCAGCCTTTAGATTTCGCTTATTTACACTATCAATACATTATACATAGTGAATTTAAAAATGAGAATGTAACGGATTATGATTATAATCAAAGGGAAAAACGAAGTGTTGAAGCAAAAACAGGAATAAATTTGCAAAAAGAGGCAACAAACGACGAACAAACTTGGAAAAATAGGTTTTCTAGACTATTAGGAACGTCGAGTATTATTGATAATGAGTTTGAAAATAAAGCAGCAAATAGCCGGAATTTATTGTATTTTTTTAATGAGTCGAACTCGAGTAGCCAAGAACAAAAAAATCCTATAGCGCTTAACGAATTGAATGAACAACTCGTTTTGCTGCAATATTTACTATTTTGGCTGAACAAAATGTTTTTTAACGTTTTTTCGCCAGTTAAACCTGTGAAGCAATTTGCTTCTTACGATAGTATGGTCTTTTTCAAGATGGACAATGAGACAAGTCCATCAAATAATGTTGTAACTGGGCAAGTTCAGAATGTTAATAATTTTTTACCGTAAATAGTCAGCAGAAATTAGGGTGTGTCGTCATTTAGCGAGGATGGGTCAGAAAGCGTGGTTTTTCGAGTATCGTAACGGAGCATACTTGCGTGTATGTGAGTAACGAACCGCAGAAAATACCGCGGTTTATGGCAGCGCCTTTGGAATATCCAATTATTTGTGGAATTCCGTTTTGGCTCAACGCAATAATATCAACGGCGTGCCATTGAATAGTAGCCCCTCTGCCACTGTTAACCTTAATCAACTTTTCTATAGCAGAATCCTGCGTTAATC
>JAPYLE010000232.1 GCA_027293795.1 Rickettsia endosymbiont of Ixodes persulcatus | reverse complement strand
AAATCCTATAGAACATTATTGGTTTAAGATTAAGAACGAAATAAGAAAAGTTACGGGGCAATTCAAAGATATCAGTATGGCTGTAGAACACGTACTAAAGTTTATTTAACTGTACCTATTTCCTATGGTCTAGCTATACTTGCTTGTAAAAATGATTTATATAAGTCTTTGCTACATTTTGATCTTGCCATCTTAACTAAAACTCTTTTTTGTTAGATTAACATATTTTTTGCTAAGTGCGAAACTCCTGCATTATATTGAGCCGAGAATTACCTATTTCAATGATTCCAAAATAAAAGTAGAAATTCAAGAATCGCTTCATAATGAAGATGTAATCGTAGTACAATCTACTTCAAAACCCGTTAACGATCGATTAATTGAGCTGTTCTTGCTAGTAGATGTAGCAAAAAAAGCGGGAGCAAATTGAATAATATTGATAATGCCTTATTTCGGTTATGCAAGGCAAGATAATATAGGTTTTAATCAATCTACGATTCCTGCTAGGTTAATAGCCGATTTTTTAGAGAAGCTCGGAGTAAACCATGTAATTACTATTGATTTACATTCTGATAAAATAAAGAAATTTTTTAATATTCCTGCTTCTAATCTCGAACCTACAAATTTATATATCCTGTTTTTAAAAACTTATAGCAATTTCACCATCATTGCACCCGACAAAGGAAGTATTGACCGAGTTCAAAAAATTAGTAATTTACTGAATATAGATTCAGCTTATATAAACAAAGAAAGAGATATAAATAATAATTGTAAGATGATAGAAATAAGAGGTAAAGCCCAGGGGAAAATTGCATATTAATTGATGATATTATAGATAGCAGCGAAATAATCCGTAAAGCAGCAAGGTTTTTAAAAAACATTCGGCTTTATCGGTTAATGCTTTTATAACTCATGCCGTGCTTTCTGTTGATTCTAAAGATAAAATTGAAAATTCGGTGATAGATAATATTTTTGTTACCGATACTATAGAAGTAGGTGACTTATCTACAAAATTTCATATAATTGTTGCCTATCATCGTAAAAGAGTTAAGAAATATACTATGAGCTTGTGTACTCTAGAAATAAATCTATCTGCAATAAAAAATAATTACTTTTTATTACAAGATATTTGCAAAACCTCGTTAGTCGGTGCTGCCGTTAAAGCCGACGGTTACGGTCTTGGAGCAGTACAAATTTCTAAAGCTTTAATAGAAGAAAATTGTAGACATTTTTTTGTAGCCTCAAGTGAAGAAGGAGTTAATGTACGCAAAGCTTTAGGAATAGATGTTAATATTTTAGTCTTAAACGGTGTTTTTGAGCATGATGCTTTAGAGCTTATAGAATATAATTTAATACCTGTTCTAAATAACTTAAAGCAAATCAAAGTTTGGCAAAAATTCGGTAATTTGAAAAACCGATTATTACCTTGTTATTTACATTTTAATACGGGAATTAATCGTCTCGGCTTAAGCTCTAATGAGATAGAGCAGTTAATTAATAATCGTGATTTGTTAAAAGGGCTAAATTTACAATATATTATAAGCCATCTAGCTATATCCGAGGAAATAGATAATCCTTATAACCTAGAACAATTAAACAAATTTAAAGCTTATTTACGATATTTCCCAAGTACAAAAGCAAGCCTTGCTAATTCCGGCGGCATATTTTTAGGGCAGGATTACCATTTTGATTTAGTAAGACCGGGGGCTGCTTTATACGGTCTTAAACCTTTAATGCAAAATCCCATAACCTTAAAAGCCCCCATAATTCACTTACAGAATTTGACACTAGATAGCTATATCGGTTATAATATGACTTTTACCACTAAGCGTGACAGTGTTATTGCAACATTACCGCTTGGTTATGCCGACGGATATAGCCGTAATTTTAGTAATCAAGGCGAAGTGTTTATTAACGGTCACGGCGTTCCTATAGTAGGGCGAGTATCGATGGATTTGATAAATATCGATGTTACCGATCTACCACCTTCTGATATTTTTCTAGGGCAGGAAGCAGAAATTATCGGAAATCATTGCACACCTGATAAAATAGCGAGTATTATAGGTACTATCGGGTATGAAGTATTAACTAGCCTTGGTAATAGATATAGAAGAAAGTATACTCGATGAACTTCAAAAATTGGCTGTGTCGTCCACAAGTACGGCGGTGCTCACGTAAGTATACGCTCCGCTCCTCGTCTTGTAGTCTCCTTGCTCTTTTTGAAGTTGATCTGCGTATACCGGCTTATAATACCGGATAATTTTTAAAGATGTTATGTTTTCGTAAGGTGTAAGCAGCCTTATATGTCATTCCTGCGAAGGCGGAAATCCAGTAAAACACTTAAATTATAGAAAAAGATATACACAAATGTTATTAAATATGGCTAATTCAGTAGGTAAACGTACCATAAAGTTTGCTCAAAATATAGGCAGTTTTTCTCTATTTAGCTTTGCTGCCGTTAGCAGTATTATAAGACCACCTTTATATTTTAGTTTAATAATTCGGCAATTATTATTTATTGGGTTTTACTCTTTGCCGGTCGTTGCTATGACAGCTTTCTTTTCAGGTGCGGTACTTGCATTACAGAGCTATACCGGCTTTTCCCGTTTCTCAGCTGAAAGTTCCATTGCAACGGTAGTAGTATTATCGCTGACTAGAGAACTTGGACCTGTCTTAGCTGGACTAATGGTAGCAGGAAGAGTTGGAGCATCGATTGCTGCCGAAATAGCAACAATGAGAGTAACGGAGCAAGTAGATGCTTTATATACTTTATCTACCAATCCTATTAAATATTTAGTGTTCCCAAGAGTGATAGTAGCTATTGTTACAATGCCTTGTCTTGTTTTAATCGGGGATGTAATCGGTGTTATGGGCGGTTATTTGGTAGGTGTATATAAACTTGATTTTAATGGTGCAGCTTATTTAACCAGTACTTTTCAGTATTTAGAGCCAGTTGACGTAATTTCCGGTCTTGTTAAAGCGGGAGTTTTTGGGTTTATTATTTCTATAATAAGTTGCTATAGCGGCTATTATTCAGGTAAAGGGGCTAAGGGAGTCGGAAGAGCAACTACCTCGGCAGTAGTAAATTCTTCTATTCTTATCTTAATAAGCAATTATTTAATAACCGAATTATTTTTTAAAGTATAGATTATGAGTGCAACAGAAGAATTTAAAATTAAAATTCGGTCATTATATAAATCATTTGCTAATCATAAGGTGTTAGATGGAATAGATTTGGATGTAAAAAAGGGTAGTTCATTAGTTATTTTAGGCGGCTCCGGTAGCGGCAAATCGGTTCTAATTAAAAATATAGTAGGGCTGATTAAACCCGATAAAGGTAAAATTTTTATTGATAATGTAGAAATCCAAGATATCTCAAGTAAACAAAAATTTGAGGTTATGGACGGTATAGGCTTTTTATTCCAAGGCGGAGCATTATTTGACTCCTTAAATGTATGCGATAATATTACTTTCGAGACTAAAAAATTGTCTAAGAAAGAAAAAAATGACCTTGCCGCTGCAAAGCTTAAATCCGTCGGTTTATCTCCTAGAATACTCGATCTTTATCCTTCCGAATTATCGGGAGGAATGCAAAAAAGAGTCGCCCTTGCTAGGGCTATTTGTAGTACACCGTCGATTTTATTTCTTGATGAACCGACCACAGGGCTTGATCCTATAATGGCAAATGTTATCAATGAATTAATTATAAAAATACAAGAGGAGCTTGGGGCAACTATGATTACTATAACTCACGATATGGTTAGTGCCGAAAAAATAGCTAAAGAAGTAGCTATGATTTATCAAGGAAAAATTAAATGGTACGGCAGTAAAGATGAAATGCGTAATAGTGATAATCCTTATTTAAAACAATTTATAAATGGATTAACTACCGGTCCTATAGATTTTAATTAGGATAAAAATTTATCCTAAATTCGCATTACTGAGGTATAAAATGTTAAGAAATTTATTATTTGTAATAATATTTTTAGGTATAAATCTAAATGTTTATGCTGTAAATAATAGTTCTTATACGGCAGATGATATAATAAAAATAGTAATTATTCTTGGAATAGTTATTTTAATTTTTAGTCCTGCAAAATTCTGTATAGTAGTTATCGGTACTATTTTAGGTTTGGCTTTTGCCTATTTCACGTATAAATACATTGTACCTATCTTTATTTCTTCACTAAATGGACCATAATTACCTCTTGACACTAGGGTAGTATTACTTTATACTTCTTATCTGTTGTATATTTGTTTTAAGGTATTTAGCTTATGTCTCGTAAGTGCGAACTCACAGGTGTGGGTGTTTTATACGGCAATAATGTATCACATTCTCAGCGTAAAACTAGAAGACGTTTTGAGCCTAATTTAAGGTCAGTTAAGTTTAAAAGTGATATAACAGCCGGAGAATATAGATTATCGGTTAATGCTAGATGTATTAGTACAGTGGAAAAAGCCGGCGGTTTTGATGCATATATTCTAAAAGCCGATTATAATATTTTATCTAGTACGGCTAGAGCTATTAAGAAAAAAATAATTCAGACTAAAACGGCAAAATCATTATGAAAAGCGGTATACATCCAGAATATAAAAAGCTTTTGATTAAAGTAGGAAGTGATGTTTTTGAAACAATGTCAACTCATCCTACAGGTGAGATTTTAATGGATGTTGATTTTAGAAAGCATCCGGCATGGAATAAAGATTCCGGAAATGTAGTAAATCAATCGAACAAAAGTGTTAGTGATTTTAATAAAAGATTCTCAGGTCTTTCTTTCGGTAGTAAGAAAGAAGCTAGTTAGGCTTATATTTCTTGGATTCATAAGCTATGCTTTGTTGCGTGGATCAGTTTTTCGCCATTGCGAGGAAATTTACAATAGTAAATTGACGAAGCAATCCAGTTAAACAATGCTAATCTTTAGCATTGTTTAACTGGATTGCCACGCTCCTTTCAGTCACTTAGCTCATGACAATTTAGTATCCACGCAAGCAAGTCTTACGCAGGAATGACATCCTGAACGTTCGTATAGTAGTGGATTTAGTCATGATATAACACAGGCATCAAAGTTCATTGATTCTCAATTATTGCGGGGTGGAGCAGCTCGGTAGCTCGTCAGGCTCATAACCTGAAGGTCGTTGGTTCAAATCCAGCCCCCGCTACCATATTTTATATTTTCAGTAAAGTTATTTTTTAGGTTGTTGAACAACTCGGTAACTCCAAGAAGTTATGATAGTTTCTTGATAGGCATCGTTGTATAGATCGATGTTATTCTCGCGAAAATGTTGTTGCGTGGATCGGTAAAATCCGCTGGGTGTCGCCCCGTGGTCCATAAAAATAACTTTAATTGATACAAAAATTATATATTTGATAAAAAAACTTATATGTTTTGCTGGATTCCCGCTTTTAGCTAGGAATGATATTTTGGCTATTTTCTGAGCTATGCAACAAAACCTAATTTTTTTCGCAATGATGATTTAGAAAGTTTATACAACACCTACAAATTTATCAAATCTAAAAAACTATGACTAATAATGAGAAAGCGATAAATAATAAAAAATCGACTTATAGCAGCAAGCTTTTTCGTCATCAAACTAAATTTGTAGCCGGTGCTATGAATATAAATCAAATCCCCAATTTTTCATTACCGGAAATTGCTTTTGTCGGTAAATCAAATGTTGGCAAATCAAGTCTAATAAACACGATATGTAATAATAAAAATCTTGCTAAAGTTTCTAATACTCCGGGGCGTACTAGGCAAATCAATTTCTTTAACCTTGCAGATAAACTTATTATAGTTGATCTTCCAGGCTATGGTTTTGCTAATGTCCCTATATCAGTCAAAGAACAGTGGGAGGTGTTAATTAGTTATTATTTACGAAATATCCATAATTTAAGGTTAGTTAACTTATTGATTGACTCAAGAAGAGGCATAAAAGAAAACGATAAAAAAGTAGCTGAGCTATTACTTAAAAATAAACGAAATTTTCAAATTATTTTTACAAAGTCCGATAAAGTTACGGATCGTAAAAACCTTACTGATGAAGCACAGAATTTTCTTGCAACTTTACACTACTCATGTAATGTTATGTATGTAAGTAGTAGGAGTACAGAAGGTGCAAGAGAACTTAAAGCTAGTTTGGCAAAATGTATCACACCTCAAAGGTAAAGAGGTAGATAGTATTTCTTCATTAAATAACATTGCTATAATTAAGAATATAATAAAGTGTAGTAGTGAGCTGAAGAATCAAGTAATAGTTCTAAAATTACCTGCTACTATTATTATTGACGATAAATTATTTACGGCTTTTATTGAATCTGTTAGATTGCTTGAGATGTGTGGTGCTAAAATATATATAGTACATGATCATATTGATTTACGAAGTTCGTCTTTAATATCACAAATAGATGAAAATTTTAGTCAAAAAATTAGTAAAATAAGCGACTATAGTTCTCTAAATAATCCTATGATTATGGAGATTTTATCCAGTTACGTTAACAAGCTTATAGTAACAAAGTTAAGTAGTATAGGTTGTTATGCAGTTGGTATTTCAGGTAAGGATGCTAATTTACTGCAAGCAAAAAAATCAAAATTATCTCACCGAAAAATTGTAAATCATGATGTTATAAATATTGGTTTTTTAAGTGAGCCTATTATGATTAATCCGGAAATTTTATTAAATTTTGAAGATAATAATATTATACCTGTAATAGCACCGTTTGCTAACGATAATCAGGAGAAAACGCATTTATTAAATGTTAATTTAACGGTAGCAACAATTGCTTCTGCATTAGGTGCAGAACATTTAATATTGCCATATGAGATATTACAGGTATCTAAGACACTTCCGTATAATATAAAAATACGAGATATTAACTTATTGAAATCAATGTTAGATGATAGTAATAATTTTGTCGAAGAAGAATTAATTAAAATAGCAGTTAATGCACTTGAAAATAATAACGATTATGTACATTTTGTAAATAGCAAAGTACCGAATTCAATATTGTCAACTATGTTTGATATAAATATAAATGAATGCAAGTAGCGAATTATTGCATAATCCGCTATTAGTGATAAATTAAGAGAGGTTTTTTATGGCAGGAGCATTAGCATCCGATCTTTTATTTGTAGGGTTAACTAGACCGCCGATGATATTTGGAGTAAGTATTAAGTTTGCTGCATTAAATATGATAATGACGATGATAGTATTTATTTGGAATAACGGTATTATGATTTTATTCATTGCAGCGGTTTTGCATTTGATAGCTTATATTATATGTTTTAAAGAACCAAGGTTTATAGAATTATATTTAAATAAAATGTCAAGAACTAGCCAATGTCCTAATAAATTTTACTACGGAGCAAATTCGTATGGTATTTGAGTCCGATGTCATTCCGCCTATGCGGGAAAGCATTGTTGCGTGGCTCGGTAAATCGGTTGTCATCCCGCGACTTGTGAGTTAGATCCAGATAAAAATGTTAAAAAACATATACTAAAAGTTATTTTTTGGATACCGTAGTCAAACCACGGTATGACACTGAACGCGTTTTTTGATCCACTCAACAAAGCCACGCGGGAATGACATTAGTACAATGTTTCAGGAATAACTAATAAAATAACAATAGTTAAAATCAGGTGAGGTAATGAAGTTATTTAGAACTAGAGCAGCTAAAGAATTAAGGTCTAAACAAGAAAGACCCACTTCGCATTTTATCCCTTATAAATGTCATTGGGATAGTAATACTATTTTAACTAAAGATAATTCGTTATTGCAAGTTATTAAAATAAACGGCTTTTCTTTTGAAACTGCGGATGATGAAGATTTGGACATTAAGAAGAATATAAGAAATGCCTTACTTAAAAATATGTCTTCGGGAAATATCGTTATGTATTTCCATACTATTAGAAGACGTAAAGCAGTAATATTTGATGATACTGAATTTACTTATGATCCTACTGTAAAAGTACCTAATGATTTTATTACTTATTTAGGTGCAGAATGGCGTAAAAAACATGCCGGTAGCAAGTCTTTTTTTAATGAATTATATGTTAGCATTTTATATAAGCCTGATACCGGCGGTGCTGCTATAGTTGAGTATTTTCTAAAGAAGCTTAGACAAAAATCTAATAAAACCGCTTGGGAAAACGACATGAAAGAGATGAAAGAAAATCTTCAAGAAATGTCAACTAGAGTGGTTAATACATTCAGAAGTTACGGAGCAAGATTACTTGGAGTTCGTCAAACGCCGTCAGGTAATTATTGTGAAATTTTAGAATTCCTTTCATCTTTAGTTAATTGCGGTGATTCACCCGGTCCTATAGCATTACCGCGTGGTACTATTGACGAATATTTACCGACCCACATTGCAATCCTACTTGCCAAACTATTTGGTGTATCAATACCAAGGAATGCTATAACATTACTAAGCCTTCTGTCTTTTCTTTCTAATCTAAAATTACCGCTTACCGCTTGAGATAAGATTTTATTATC
>JAPYLE010000231.1 GCA_027293795.1 Rickettsia endosymbiont of Ixodes persulcatus | reverse complement strand
AATTGAGAGCACATCATCTAGAGCTTTGAATAGTTTCATTCTTAAATCGTAACTGTAACTGCTTGCCATAACTTATTTATTATTATCTATAACATATATATTAGCATAGTATGTACCTATTTACTATGGTCTAGCTATACCTCGCAGCTCTGCTGCGAGGAGTATCATTCCCATAATTATCCCTCATTTTTTATTATAATAATCAGCGTTGCATTATAATAAAAAATATAAGGAGGTTAAGATAAATTATTATTTTTATTATATTTTACTTAAATGATTAAATGTATCAAGGGAGGATATCTCACTAAATGTCATGCCCGCAGAAGCGAGGCTTTGTTGCATGGAACTAGATGTCATTCCCGCGAAGGCGGGAATCCAAAAAAATAACCTTAATATTGACAAAATAAACCTAAAAAATAAGTTTTTTATGGGTTTTACTGGATTCCTGCAATGACATAAAGAGTACTACCGATCCACGCAACAATGCTGAGCTTGTAGCGGGATCCAGTTAAAAATACTAAAATTATTAGTACTATAAGTTATATTTTTGGATACTGTGATCAAGCCACGGGGTGACAATATTATAAGCAATTATTAATCACTATAATTGTCTCCGTTCTTGAATTAGCTCAAAAACTTCAACTACGTCATTTTCTCTAATATCTTCGTAATTTTCAAATGCTATACCGCACTCATACCCTTCTCTAACTTCTTTAACTTCATCTTTAAAGCGTTTTAAGGTTTTGAGTTTTCCTTCATGAATGACTATATTATCACGTAATAGGCGTACGCCCGCTCCTTTCTTAATAATCCCTTTAGTTACATAGGTACCGGCAATTTTCCCGACTTTGGTAATATTAAATACCTGTCTAATTTCTACGCTTCCAATATATTGCTCTCTGACAATCGGGTCAAGCATACCGCTCATAATGGCTTTTATGTCATCAATTAAATTATATATTATACTATAATATCTAATATCAACTTTTTCTTTTTCTGCAGCAGTTAAGGCATTTGCCCCTACTCTAACATTAAAGCCGACAATAATAGCCGAAGAAGCATGTGCAAGAGATATATCGGATTCCGTTATCGGACCTACACCGCTATGAAGTATACGCAGTTTTATCTCATCACTTGGTAATTTTAATAAGCTACCCGAAATAGCTTCAACCGAACCATGAACATCACCTTTAATAATTAAAGGTAATTCCTTAATTTTACTATTACCGGAAGCTTTCAAAAATAAATCTTCTAAACTTGAACGCGGAGCAATAGATATTTTCTTTTCTTTAGCAAGACGCATTCTATATTCAGCTATATCTTTTGCTTGTTTCTCGTTTTGTACTACGTTAAATTTATCACCGGCAAAAGGCACTTCATTTAAACCTTGAATTTCTACAGGAACAGAAGGAGTTGCTCCCGCTATTTCTAGTCCCTTATCATTAGTCATTTTTTTAACTTTACCGTAAGAAGTACCGGCTATTATAATATCACCGTTTTTTAAAGTACCTCGCTGAACTAATATAGTGGTTAGCGTTCCTCTTCCTTTTTCAATTTTTGACTCGATTACAACACCGGCAGCCGAACCGAAAGGGCTTGCTTTTAAATCCTGCATTTCTGCAATTAATAAAATTGCTTCCTCAAGTTTATCTAGGTTAATTTTCTTTAGTGCCGAGATAGGAATAACCATAACGTCACCCCCTGCTTCTTCGCCAATAATTTCATGAATATATAACTCATTTTTTACACGCTCAATATCAATATCAGGCTTATCAATCTTATTAATAGCAACAATTATAGGAACACCGGCTGCTTTCGCATGATTAATTGCTTCAACCGTTTGTGTTTTGATTCCATCATCTGCTGCGACTACTATAATAACTATATCCGTTACTTTAGCACCTCTTGACCGCATTTCCGAAAAAGCTTCATGCCCGGGAGTATCAATAAAAGTAATTGCTCTACCGTCTGCAAGAGTTACTCTATAAGCACCGATATGTTGAGTAATTCCGCCTAGTTCACCTGCAGCAATATCTGTAGATTTAAGAGCGTCAAGTAATGAGGTTTTACCGTGATCTACATGTCCCATTACCGTCACAACCGGTGCACGTGTTCTTAAATCTTCAACCTTATCATCACTAATTAAAACATTTTCAACATCTGATTCTTGGACTCTTTTTACCGTATGCCCTAAATTTGTTGCAACTAGTTCCGCCGTATCGGCATCTATTGCTTGGTTGGCATTAGCAAGAATACCAAGCTTCATTAGTTCTTTAATTACATCAGCCACTCTTTCAGACATAGCATTTGCAAGATCACCGACTCCGATAACTTCCGGTATCGTCACTTCTCTATATACTTTCTCGGGTGCTTGCGATACTAATTTACGTTTTTCTTTTTCCCTTGCTCTTTTTATAGAAGCAAGACTTCTAGTTCTACCACTACCATCATCACTAAGCATATTGAAAAGATCAGCTTTTTTGAATTTTTTCGGTTCTTCTAGCTTAATCTTTGGTGCAACTACTTTACTCTCTGCTGTTTTATCTAACTCTTTCTCTGATTCTATACCGTAACGTGTTCGCATTCCTACTAAAGGAGACTTTACAAAAGTTTCTTCTTTCTTTTTAGGTATTTGCGGCGGTATATCTTCATCACCTTGAACGATTTTAGCACTAATTTCTACTTTATTTTCTTTGGTATTTTGCTGTTTTTGTTCAACTTCTTTATCAGTTTCTAGAGTTTCTATTTTTGAGTTAGCAGACTGGTTAATACTTGCAAGTTTACTTAAAGTGTTTATTTGTGAAAGGTCATTTAATTTAGATTGCTCAGCAGCCTTTTTAAGAATCGATAAACGTCTGTTAAATTCTTCCTTATTGGCATCAATAACAGTTTGATCTAAGCTATTTCTCTCTTTATTTAATGAAAGGGTAGTAGTACTACCGGTAGAGCTTTTTCTAACTTCTACTAGCGTTTTAGATTTAGCATTAACAAAGCTTTGAGCTCCTGTAAGAGAGTCAAAAGACTTATTAAGCGATAATTTTGAATTGCCAAGTGTCAACTTTTTGGGTTTGATTTCCTGGTTATCCGTCATATTTAAAACCTTTGTGTTTCTGTTTTCCCCGTCTATTACGAAGAAAAGCTAATTGTATAATTCTGTGCTGATGTTATTTCCGTGGAAGCGGGAATCCAGAATAAATATTCTAATAATAACAGGACATACTTGATAAAATAAACCTATAAAAACTTGTTTTTATAGGTTTTTTCTTACTTCCTGCTTTCGTAGGAATGACATACACCCCCTCACCCAATCCTCTAATTACCTTTTAATTCGCCATGCTGTCTAGCAGTTTTAATCAGCAATTTAATATTTTCGTCCGTTATATTAGAATTTGGAGCTAAATTTTTAAATTCATTTACGCACATCTCTCCTAAATCTTCTATGGTCTTTATACCATATTCGGCAAATTTTAATATTAATTCAAGCGGTAATTCTAATATATCTATTAATTCTTGCTCAACTCCCAGCTCCTCTAACTTTTTGATAATCTTTTCATTTTTAAGGTCAACGTAATTAATAGCTCGATTTTTGATCTCTATGGCAAGTTCTTCCTCAAAACCTTCAATTCTTGTTAAAGTACTAATCTCACTACTTGCAATTTGTTCTACCGAATTAAATCCCGTTACCGATAAAAGCTGACCTATAACTTCTTCAACATCCAAAGCTTCCATAAATAATTCCGTAGAAGTTAAGAATTCTTCATTTCTTCTTTTTGACTCTTGCTCTTCGGTCATTATGTCGATATTCCAACTGGTAAGCTTAGAAGCTAAGCGGACATTCTGCCCTCTTCTACCTATTGCAATACTTTGATTTTCTTGCGAAACTACTACTTCTACCTTATGCCTATCCTCATCAATCAAAATTTTTGTGATTTCAGCAGCTGCAAGCGGTGCAAGAGCATTAACTATAAACTGTGCAAGATCATTACTCCATAATACTATATCAATTTTCTCTCCGTTTAACTCATTTGTTACGGCTTTTACTCTATTACCTCTAATACCTACGCATGAGCCTATGGGATCTATACTACTATCCGAAGCAAATACCGCTATTTTTGCTTTTGAACCAGGATCACGTGCTACCGATTTTATTTGAATAATATCTTCAAGAATTTCAGGTACCTCTAGCTGAAATAGCTTAACCAGCATTTGGTTATCTACTCTAGACAAGAAAATTTGAGGTCCTTTTGTTTCTTGCCTTACATCCTGTACATATGCTTTTATACGATCATTAGGTTTAAAATTCTCGCCCTTAATTAATTGATCTTTTTTTATTATTGCTTCAGCACGACTTAGATCGACTATTATATCACCGTATTCTATTCTCTTAACTATCCCGTTTATAATTTCGCCTTTTCTATCTTTAAAGTCATGATATTGTTTTTCACGTTCAGCTTCTATAACACGTTGAGTTATAACTTGTTTTGCAGTTTGAGCCGATACTCTAGCATGATCAATCGGCGGTAAACATTCATATATCTCATCACCGATTTTAGCTTCTGGATTTTTTATTAAAGCTTCTTCAAATGAGAGTTGCGTTAAGTAATCTTCTACATTTTCTACTATTTTTAAGATCCTCAAAAGATTTATCTCACCGGTTTTCCTATTTATCTGAGCTTTAATATTATATTCATTACCGTATTTTTTTCGTCCTGCTACTTGTACCGCTTGTTCAACCGTTGAAATTAAAATTTCTTTTGATATTCCTTTCTCGCGCGCTACAGAATCTATAATTTGTAAAATTTCCACATTACCTATATTAGACATAAATTATCTCTTATTGCTTTAGCAATTTTTTAAATATTTCTTCCGTTAAAACTAGATTAGCATTTTTAATTAAATCATAATCAATTAGTACTTCTTGTTCTTCACATTTTAAATATATTTTATTATTTTCGGCTTTAATTATTTTACCCTGATAGCAGGTTTTGTCATTCAATAATTCTTTAAGTTTGATTTTAACTTCTCTTCCTAAAAATCTATTATAATTTTCAAACTTTACTAACGGACGTTCAAGGCCGCTTGATGCTACTTCTAAAGAATATGCATCTTCTATTAAATTTTCAACATCTAGAATAGCGGAAACAGTCCTACTTGCTTTAGTACAATCTTCCACAGATACTTTTTCGCAGTTTAAGCTATCAATCAATATCTCAACTACTTTAGAGTTAACACCTTTAAACTTAACAAGAACTAACTCGTACCCCATATCCATCAAGGATTCTTCTATTACATTTGTTATTTGTTGTTCAATAGTTTGCATATTCGATGTTTATAACAAAAAAGGTGGGATAAACCCACCTATCTATAATTTTTATAATGCTTATCCGTAACGAAAATACACTAATTGGAATATATAAGCAATATTTAACTTCATCTTTTTCGTACTTATATTGTCATTCCTGCAGAAGCGGGAATCCAGGAAAACATATAAAAACAAATTTTTTATATGTTTATTTTATCAAATATGTACCTAATATTAAGGTTATTTTCTAGATTCCCGCCTCCGCGGGAAAGCGTTGTTAAGTGGATCGATTTCACCTCTGTCATACCACGACTTAATCATGGTATCCAGAAAATTTGACTACTACAAGTTATTTTTTAGATTCTATGGTCAAGCCATGATATGATACAGAGGGCTTTTCTCGATCCACGCAACAATATCTTCCCGCGGGGGGCGGAAAAACCTTGTTATTAGACTACCGATGTCATTCTTGGCTAAAAGCGGCTTTATTGCATGGCTCGAAAAAAGCCCTCTGTGTCATATCGTGGTCTGATTGTAAAACTATATATTTATAAATGGACAAATACTCGATAATCCCTCTTGCCCGCTTAGAGATGGATCATAATTTCCTCCTGATGAGCAAAATTCTTCTACATGAATCAAAGTACACACACCCTATTTTCTCTTCTAATATATGCTGCACATAATTGTTAAAAGAATTAGGACCACAAATTTCATAAGTTTCACCTTTTAAAATGCCTAATAAAAATTCTTCAGCTATTCTACCGGTATGATAATGTACATTATCGTTCCCATTAATATTATCATAAGTATCTTGAGTATAAAATTTATCATAGTGAATTTCAGTATCACATATTGCTGTAATATCAGTTAATTTTTTTACAGCTGCATCTAATTGAAATGTGTCACTGTTTTTATTTCTAGTAGAGTGAATAATGTGGATAACGGCGGGAAGCTTAATATTTTCTTCATTTGTTATACTATTAATCCTAGAAATAGAATGGCTTTTCCCTGACCCACCGCTGATAAGAATGAGATCTTTATTGCTTTCTATATCCGACTCAATATACGCAGGATGTACTTTTACTAGCTGATTTTCAGAATCAAATAAATACTTTGTTACAGTTCCATTAGGATTTTTCTTTATTAGACATTCATAATAATGACCTTCTTCATCATGACCGGTTTTTATAACTGTAAATTCACTGTATTTTTCTCCTATTTTAACAGTAATTATACATTAGAAGATGCAATCATTACTAAAATAATTCAATTAAGGATAAGTTATAGAAAATAGCCATTTTTTCTTTTTCCACATATTAAAAACTCTTTATTCCCCTTAGCACCTAGTATAGGGCTTTCTATTATACCGAATATTTTAAAATTATGCTCTTTCTCAAGCCAATCTTTGATTTTATCGCATACTTTTTGATGTAAAATAGGATTTTTTATAATACCGTCTTTTTCAACCTCATGTTTTTCGACTTCAAATTGCGGTTTTATTAAAGCAATAAGCATACAATCTTCTTTAGCTAAATTTAGTGAAGTCGGTAATATAGTAGTTAAACTAATAAAGCTGGCATCACAAACAATTAAATCAGGCTCCATTGTTATTTGTTTATCGGTTAAATATCGTGCATTAGTCTTCTCAAGCACTTTAATTTGCAAATTGTCGCGTAATTTAGGATGAAGCTCACCATAACCGACATCTACGGCAAAAATTAATTTTGCTTTACGCTCAAGTAACACTTGGGTAAAACCACCGGTGCTACTACCGATATCAATACACACTAAATTTTCAGGAGTAATTTTAAAATCATCCAATGCGGCAATTAACTTTAATGCACCCCTTGAAACATAATT
>JAPYLE010000230.1 GCA_027293795.1 Rickettsia endosymbiont of Ixodes persulcatus | reverse complement strand
AATCCTATAGAACATTATTGGTTTAAGATTAAGAACGAAATAAGAAAAGTTACGGGGCAATTCAAAGATATCAGTATGGCTGTAGAACACGTACTAAAGTTTATTTAACTGTACCTATTTCCTATGGTCTAGCTATATCTAAAAAAGCAAGCCTTTAACTCTACGAAACCACTGCCCATAATCTTCTTTCGCAAGCTCTCTTACTTCCTCCCAAGGTAAATCTTTAGCTTATGCAAGTTGAAATTCACTGCTATCATATAAAAGAATACCTTCCTTCTTAATATCGGTATAAAAATAACGCCCTTTTTCAAGCTTGTCATTTACCCCACTTATAGATTCGCATATTATAGATATCCAAGGTTCTAGCGAAAAAACCTTGGCTTTTCTTAAGCCTGTTTGTTCTAACCTTTTTTCTATCTTAGATTCTACCCTTAAAGTAGCATGCTCCTTAAATTTACTTTTTTTAATACTACTAAAAAGCCAAAATCACTTATATCACTATAAGTAATATAATCTTCCGTATACATATCTTTAACCCAATCACCTCTAGCATACGAGCCATAAAAGATAATCATGGCAATTTTATCCTTGGCAACAGTCAAAATTTGCTGCACTATATAATCAAGCTTATCTTGAACTTCATGCGACCGTTTTGGTAAAATTGTTTTCATAGTTGATTATTATTTAAACGTTAAACCTAAAATGTACTATATCCCCATCTTGCATTTTATATTCTTTACCCTCTAAACGCATTTTTCCTACTTCCTTGGCTTTTACTTCACTACCAAGACTTATGTAATCTTCATAGCCGATAACTTCTGCTCTAATAAAGCCTTTTTCAAAATCGGTATGAATAATACCGGCAGCGGTAGGTGCAAGCATGCCGTCTTTAAAAGTCCAACTATGGGCTTCTTTAGGACCTATGGTAAAAAAGCTCTTTAAGTTTAATAAATTATATCCTTCTTTAATTACTTCTAAGCCCGTTTTATATGTATGTAACGTTCTTGAACAAGATGCCGCAGGCGGCAATGAATTTACAAAATTAGTAGCGGAAAGAGGAAAGAAAGAAAATGCTAAAAGCGTTGTAATT
This sequence comes from Rickettsia endosymbiont of Ixodes persulcatus, assembly GCA_027293795.1. GTDB lineage: Bacteria > Pseudomonadota > Alphaproteobacteria > Rickettsiales > Rickettsiaceae > Rickettsia. The sequence goes on along the minus strand of JAPYLE010000230.1, from coordinate 1,295 downwards.
TCTTCAAAAATAGAAGCCGATATTGCTTTACTTGAAAGTATGGAAGAAAAAGAAGAGTTTTTAAAAGATATCGGCTTAGACGAAACAGGGCTTAGAAGTAATTAACTGCAATTGCTTTAAATTATCAACTCCTAAAGTTTCATTTAACACCCTTGCAGGTTTACCATCTGCCAGCAATTTATAAACCTCTTTTAATAGTTCTATCTGCTCCGCCATTGTTTTATCGCCTGACTTTAGGCGTTTTTCACTTGTAGCTAAACGCTTCTCGACCAATTCTATATCGGCAAGTATTAATTCCGTTTCAATAATCTCTAGATCATGAAGTGGATCTACTTTATTATGTACATGCGTTATATCTTCATCTTTAAAGCAACGCAGTACGTGCAGTATCGCATCGACTTCCCTGATATGAGATAAGAACTTATTGCCTAGTCCCTCCCCTTTACTTGCTCCTTTAACAAGCCCTGCAATATCAACAAACTCAATATAAGACGGAATAATTTTTCCGCTTCCAGCTAAACTTGCTAGTTTATGCAAACGCTCATCCGGTACTGAAACTTTACTACTATTAGGCTCAATAGTACAAAACGGGTAATTAGCGGCATCCGCAGCCTGACTTGCCGTTAAAGCATTAAATAACGTTGACTTACCGACATTCGGCAACCCCACAATTCCTAATTTTAGTGTCATAAATCTTTCCGTAAATAAAATAATACATTATAGAATCTTTATCGTAACCGTGCATAACAAATTCAATTTTATAACCTAGCTTCTCATAAAACGGTTTTGCTTGAAAATCCATGGTAACAAGATGAATAAAATTACAGCCTCGTTCACGTGCCAAATCCTCAGCCTTTTGAATTAGTACAGTACCATAATTTTGGTTTCTTATATTTTCATTAACAAAGAGTGAATCAATATAAAATCTACCCCAAGAACTCATACCACTAATTCCTGCAACAAAATTTTTATCCTGATCGAAACAGGAAAATGAAAAAGATTCAATATCTCCTACTAACCCCTTTTTTTCTCTAGCATCTTTATTTAAAGCCTCACTAATTATAGATTTATGAGTTTTATCCATTTCATCGGTATAAACAATTTCAAAGTCTTGCTTCATAAATCTTTCTTTTAATTAAAATTTTGTTGCATGGTGATGTGTCAACACTTTTCCGGACAGTTGTTCATGCACATTTTTGTATTTCTTCATATTGTACTGGTGATAGATAGTCATAGAAGAATGCATTCTTATACGGTTGTAAAATACCTCTATATATTCAAATATGGTATGTTTT
>JAPYLE010000229.1 GCA_027293795.1 Rickettsia endosymbiont of Ixodes persulcatus | reverse complement strand
CAATTGAGAGCACATCATCTAGAGCTTTGAATAGTTTCATTCTTAAATCGTAACTGTAACTGCTTGCCATAACTTATTTATTATTATTTATAACATATATATTAGCATAGTATGTACCTATTTACTATGGTCTAGCTATACCTCTAAAGTTAGTAGATTATATAAATCGTGTGCTATTTACTGGATTGCTTATAATAGCAATTTTAGTTATTGGACTTGTTTCCATGATTAAGTGGGATGATTTACCGTTATTCTCACCAAATTATAAAGAAATATCTATATGGGGAGTAACTCCGGTAGTTTTTATTTCATTTGGGTTTCAAGTAATCTTCCATACCTTAACTAATTATTGTAACAAAAATGCTAAAGACGGCGTTTTTATTTGGAAGCTTAATACCTGCAGTAGTATACATAATTTGGACTTGTAGTATTCTTATTGTAGTACATCATAATAATCCAACATTTTATCAACAAATGATTACAAGTAATGTAGAAGTCAGAGATTTAATTAAGGAATTAAGTAATATAGCAAAATGGCAGTCCGTACAATTATTAGTTTGGATAATTTCAACTCTTGCTATCGTTACATCAATACTTGGAGTAGGGGTAGGGCTATGTGATTCCCTTAAAACTATGTTTATGAATGCGATACCGAATGTGGTAATTCGTAAATGACCGCTTCTATTGTTACTATACTACCGGCTTATATTGTAGCAGTAGTAGTACCGAATGCTTTTATTACAATTTTAGGATTTGCCGGTATGATTCTTATAATAATTGCAATTTTATTACCGGTGTATCTGTTATATAAAGCAAAGATAAAAAATTTTTATTATCCTGAGCTGCAAAAAAATATCTAATTATTATATGCGTAATTGTCGGAATACTTATAATGGGCTATGAACTTGTTAATATAGTAACTAAATAAACTATTAAATATTATGATAGTAGAAAATAATATAAAAACAATTAAACAAGTGGGAAATAACGGGCAAATATTTCTAGGAAAGAAATATGCAGGAAAACAGATAAAAATTTTAACCTTAAATGATGGTGCTATAATAATAAAGCCTGGCAGATTCATTCCTGATAATGAGATGAGTAAAAATAATAATGAGCTACTTGATAAAGCAATAAGATGGGCAGAAAAAATAAAAGATGCAAAAATTTTGATGAAATAATTTAAACAGCGTTAAAAGTCCTTTTCTCTAAATTACTAAATTTAGAATATTGACTATCATAGTAAAGCGAAACATTTCCAACCGGTCCGTTACGATGTTTTGCAACAATTATATTGGCAATATTATATACTTTGTTGAGCTTATCTAACCATTCAGCATGTTTAGCATCGCCTGCTGCCGGTTCTTTTCTAGTTAGATAATATTCTTCACGGTAAATAAACATTACTATATCTGCATCCTGTTCTATAGTTCCTGATTCTCGAAGATCGGATAGCATAGGTTTTTTGTCCTCACGCAGTTCTACTGCTCTTGAAAGCTGAGATAACGCAATAACTGGAATATTTAACTCTTTTGCTATTGCTTTTAAACCTTGGGTTATTTCTGAAATTTCGCTAACTCTATTCTCAGATTTACTTACTCCTCTAATTAATTGTAAATAATCGATAAATAATATACCGAGATTATGCTTGCGTTTCATTCTTCTAGCTCTTGTTCTTATAGCGGAAATAGATAGAGCAGGGGTATCATCGATAAAAAATTGTAATTCCGATAAAGTATTTGCTTCCTTGCGAAGACGGTTATATTTTTCTTCACCTAAAATCCCTGTACGAAGAGAAGTAGAATCAATTTCTGCACACATTGAAAGTAGACGCGTGGTTAGCTGTTCTGAGGACATTTCTAAAGATAAAAAACCTACCGACTGAATTTCTTGATTATCGCGAATATTCTTAAAACGCATATTATTACAGGCATTAAGTGCAAGATTTATAGCAAATGCCGTTTTACCCATAGACGGACGTCCTGCAAGAATTATAAGGTCAGAATTATGAAAGCCGAATAATTTATTATCTAGATCAATCAAACCGGTAGATATACCGATTACATGATCATTATTTTTCATAGCTCTATTGATGCTAGCTAGTGACTCTGAAATAGAAATACCGATTTTAGTAAAACTCTTTTCGTTTAAGCCTTCGCTAGCTAAATCGTAAAGTTTAGCTTCGGCATGTTCAATCTGTTCCTTTGCTTCAACTTCTAATGAAGAATTATAGGCATTATTTACTACTTCTTCACCGATATTTATTAAATTACGCTTTATTGCTAAATCATATATTATTTTACCGTAATCAATCGGATTTATTACCATCATTGACATGGTTATCAATTTTGCTAAATACTCCGCTCCTTCTATTTCTTGAAATAGTTCATCTTGAGTTAACATACTACGTAAAGTAATAGGCGTAGCCATCAGCCCTTTTTCGGTAATTGCTTCAATTGCATTATAAATTTTTTGATGAATAGGCTCAAAGAAATGCTCTAAACGTAAAAATTCCGATACGTAATTTAGTAATTCGTTATTGGTTAGAATTGCCCCAAGTAGCATTTGCTCTGCTTGAATATTTGAAGGTAAAACCCTTGGTATGGGAATATCTGCTTTTTCGTTAGCATCTATATTTTTATCGTTGTTTATTTTATTACGTGCCATTTTGGTTGATTTATATAATTAACGAATAAGTATAATTTTACAATATAGGATAGCCTGTAGTTAAACCAAGCGTAATACAAGCTCAATCTCCAAGTGATAAACCTAAGTGGTTGGTTTGCTTTTAATATAAGCAGCAAGAAAAGATTGTTCTTGATTGAAGTCAATAATGGAATTAATCAACGATTCTATAGCATCCTTACATTCGTGAAGTGACATTTCAGATTTTAGCAAAATTCTTGCTACTTCAGAAACATTAACAGAAGACATATATACACTTCCTAAGAATTTTGCCAATTCTATATTAATAGTTTCATTTTTAATTAGAGCCAAGAGAGCAGAAGCATCAAATATTATATTATTCATTTTTTGCTTCCTGTTTACGTTCAGCAATTAATTGATCCACTAAACTTGCTTTAGGTGAATAATATTTATTAATAATATTACGAGATTTCTTTAACATAAAACTTAATGGAGAAATTACTACTTCATTTTCTTTGAGAGTAAATATTACCTTATCACCTTCTTTTAAATGTAATTGTTTTCGATATGAAGCCGGAAGAGAAATTTTGCCGCCTTTAGTTATTTTAGCACTATTATCATATATATACCATAATCATAAAATAATCTATACTACACTAATAACAATAATAGTACCATTGTTATTTTAGTAACTAATTTAATTAAACACTACCCCCCCCCAGCGTTTAATTAAATTAGTTTCAATATCAAAAAAATCTAAAACTCTAGTAACGGAATGATTTACTATATCATCTATACTTGCAGGGTTATTATAAAAAGCCGGCACGGGCGGTGCTATAATGCCGCCGTAACTCGCTACTTTTAGCATATTTTCTAAATGTCCGATATGCAGGGGAGTTTCACGAGTCATTAAAATAAGTTTTCTTCTGTCTTTAAGTACAACACCTGCCGCTCTACTAATTAAAGTATCCTCCATTGAGTGAGCGATACTTGCTAAGGTCTTCATACTACAAGGGGCTATTATCATGCCTGAAGTTTTAAAAGAGCCGCTAGAGATAGTAGCTCCTAAATCTTTATCGTCATAATAATAATTTGCTAAATTTTTTATTGCTTCTATAGAATATGTGGTTTCAGCTTTTATAGTAAGAGCTGCTCCCTCTGAAATAACTAAATGAGTTTCGATATTTTGCTGCTTTAGTATTTCAAGTAAACGAATACCGTATATTGCTCCTGAAGCTCCGGACATTGCTATAATAATCTTTTTTTCTTTATTCATCTAGGTTTCTATAATTTATAAGTTTAGTATATAATAAAAAAAATTTATAAAATACATTATATATGCAAATAGCAAAAATATTATTACCGGTAGCAAAATTATTTCCGCTAGATTATTTAATTCCTAAAGATTTATCTATAAATATAGGTGATCTTGTCATAGTGCCTTTTAGAAATAAGGAATTAACCGGTATAGTATGGGAGCTTGCATCAGATTCTGAAACACAAAAATTAAAAACTATTTATACGAAAGTATCGCTAAACTTAAATATTACTTCAGAAGTTTTAGAATTAATTAAATGGATGAGTGTCTACTATATGTCAGAGCTTGGTAGTATAGCCAAGTTAGTATTACCTATAGATATTGCTGAAAAACCTATAAAAATTAAAGAACAAAAAGTAAATAACGATTTTATATTACCTGATCTATCGGAAGAACAGAAACAAGCAGTAACAGTCTTAAATGAAAGTAATAAGCCAGTAATTATTAAAGGTGTTACCGGCTCTGGTAAAACGGAAATATATTTTCATTTAATAGCAGATTACTTAGCAAAAGGTAAACAAGTGCTTATTATGCTTCCTGAAATTGCACTTAGTACACAAATTATTAATCGTTTTATAGAGCGTTTTGGATTTGAACCTATAATATGGAATTCTAGCGTTACGAAAGCTCAAAAGAAAATGATTTTAAGAGGCATATTAAGCGATAAAGTTAAAGTAGTAATTGGGGCTAGAAGTAGTTTATTTCTACCTTTTAAAAATTTAGGTCTAATAGTGATTGATGAAGAGCATGATGAATCTTATAAACAAGATGATGGGATATTATATAATGCTAGGGATACGGCTATCGTCAGAGGTACATTTGATAAAGCACAAATTGTTTTGTGTTCGGCAACACCGTCTATTGAAACGATGTATAATGCAGATTTAGGGAAATATCATTTAATTACTTTAATTAATAGATATAAAAATGCTGATTTGCCTAATATAGAAATGATCGACATGACTAAAGAGAAGCTACCTAAGAATTCCTATTTATCTAAGATTCTTATAGAAGCTATAAAAGATAATTTAGATAATAAAAAGCAAACATTATTATTTCTTAATAGGAGAGGTTATGCTCCGCTAATGCTCTGCAAAGCTTGCGGTTACAGATTTACCTGCAAATATTGTTCTAGCTGGATGGTAGTACATAAAGCGACTAAAAAACTTGAATGTCACCATTGCGGTTATCAAAGTAAAATTTTTAGTTCTTGTCCTGAATGTCTAGAAGATGAAACATTAACTATTTGTGGTCCCGGTATAGAGAGAATAGAAGAGGAAGCAAAAGCACTCTTGCCTGAGAGTAAAATTGCAGTTATAAGTAAAGATCATGCTAAAAATCCTGAAAAAATAGCACAGCTTTTGCATCAAATGGAAAATTTAGAAATTGATATATTAATAGGGACACAAATGATAACGAAAGGTTATCACTTCCCAAATCTTACTTTAGTGGGAGTAATAGATGCCGACCTTGGGAGTAATAATGCCGATCTTAGAGCATCTGAGCGAACTTTCCAGCTACTACATCAAGTAGGCGGCAGAGCGGGGAGGGGCGATAGTAAAGGTGTGGTATATTTACAAAGCTATTATCCTGATAATATAATTTTTAGTTATGTTAAAGTCGGTGATGAAGATAGTTTTTTTTGCAAATGAACTTGAAATAAGAAAATCAGCAGATATGCCGCCGTTTTCCAAAATGGCATCGGTAATTTTATCAGGTTCTGTGAACAAAATTTAATAAAAATTCTTAGGATCGATATCTATTTTTATCTGACAAAAAGAAGGAATTTTCATAAGGCTTAGCCAAAATTTTAAATATTTCTGCAAATTAAATTTCTTATTGGCTATAATAAGTATTCGGTAGCGATATTTACCGGCAAGCTTTGACATTAATGAGCTTGCCGGTCCTAAAATTTTCACGTTTGCTTTTGGTGCAATTCTGACCATATTCTTAGCAATTTCTAGAATTTTATGTTCACTGGAACCTGATAAAATTACCGATATTTTTCCAAATAGGAGTATTATCCATTTTTGTAGTTTCTTCAAACCATTTACCTACTTCTTTCAGTTTTGCTTCAACTTTAGCTATAGTAGCTGAATTGTGTTTATTATCCTCATAAATCTGAATAATATTATTTACTTTTTCTTTAAATTCAATGTGTTTTCTACTTTGTTTTAAATTAGCTATTATATCATCATTGTTTACTAATTCTCTAAGATTATCAATTATATCAGATAATTTAGGTGATTCAGGTGATTTATAATGTTGATTGATTTTCTCAAATTTATCTTTATGTGGATGATTCTTTATTAGATCATCTTCTATAAAAGAAATAAACTCTTTTTGAGGTACTCCTACTTGTTTTATTAGTAGTCCTAATGATTATTCATAAGCTTTAACAGTAACGTCAAGACGTTTCCCTGCCATAGAACCGCTTAATTCTATATAGCGGCTAAATTCCGGAACAAAATAATAAAACACAATTCAGCTACTATAGCTAAAGTTGAAGCAAAACTGAAAGAAGTAGGTAAATGGTTTGAAGAAACTACAAAAATGGATAATACTCCTATTTGGAAAAATATTGGTAATTTTATAAAATATTCTTTTACCGGAGATAAAGTTAAAGCTGCTTTTTATAAAGATGCTATAAAAAATTCTACTCAAAATACTAAAAAAGCTATAGTAGAAATACAAAAATCTCTTACTAATCCTTCTTCTCATTCATCTAATGTTCCACCGTCGAATAAGAATAAAGGGGAAAAATATAGAAGCTAGGTTCTGTGAACAAAATTTAATAAAAATTCTTAGGATCGATATCTATTTTTATCTGACAAAAAGAAGGAATTTTCATAAGGCTTAGCCAAAATTTTAAATATTTCTGCAAATTAAAT
>JAPYLE010000228.1 GCA_027293795.1 Rickettsia endosymbiont of Ixodes persulcatus | reverse complement strand
GCTCTACGATATCTTGCAGGCGTTACTAAATGATAAATAAGTACTGTAACATTATGGCTCTTATGTATGTACCTACTCTCTTCCATCCATACATCATATCACGAAGCAAAGCTTCGGGGAATTAAACCCTAAGAGATTAACACTTTACACTTTATAAATGATGTAACTTGTCTATAATAACTAATTAGTAATTAAGTTATTTAAAGCTCGATGAATAGATCTAAGTTCATTTTTTTATCTGCTATTTCAGGTAATGTACTAGAATATTATGATTTTACGGTATATTCAGTTTTTTCGCTGATTATTGGACAAGTTTTTTTCCCGGGTGAGTCAGAATTTATCCGAACTCTTCTAAGCCTTGGAGTATTTGCGGTTGGTTTTCTGACAAGACCGATAGGGGGCATATTATTTGGTTATATCGGTGATAGATACGGCAGACGTATCGCTTTAATAATCTCGATGCTAGGTATGACTATTCCAACCTTTATTATGGGTCTCATACCCTCATACGCAAGCATTGGGATTTATGCCCCTATAATGCTAGTTATAATGCGGCTTATTCAAGGTTTATGTATTAGCGGTGAAGGAACGGGAGCGGCTATTTTTATTCTAGAACATCGTCAAAATTTAAGACCCGGCTTTACGGCTGGTTTGGTTCACGGTTCAAATATTGCAGGTACTTTAGTTGCAACATTTATCGGTATTATAATCGAGCGTTATTTTTCTCATATAGATTTTGCTTGGCGTTTTGCTTTCTTGCTTGGCGGCTTTATGGGTCTTGCCGGATTTTACTTGCGATTGCGTGTATCGGAAACACCGATTTTTAAGATGCTTGAGAAAAAGAAAGAAGTTCTTAACGCACCTTTTTCCAACGTAATTAAAACTGCTTGGAGATCTATGTTTTTAACTATGTGTATAGGTGCTATTGCTAGCAGCGTTATGTATTTAGTGAAAACTTACATAAATGTTTTCTATCATAATGTTATGCATCTTAGTAATACTATTGCTTTATCATATTTGGCTTATAGCTCGTTTATTGCAATGATAGCGATGCCGCTTGCCGGTGGCACTGCCGATATCATTGGAAAATTTAAAACGGCAATGTTTGTCGGAGTTGCTATCTTGATATTAATTTTACCTACTATGTTACTTATGTCGGCAGAAGAGATGTGGCAACAATTTATAGCACTTACAATTCTTGGTATGCTTGCAGGAAGTATAGCAGGCACGGCTTATATATTTGTTATATCATTATTTACGGCAGAACAAAGATTTACCGGTGTTGCTTTCAGCTACAATTTTGCAATAGCGATATTCGGCGGAACTTCACCGATTATTTCTAGTTGGCTTGTGGAGCATACGGGAATATTTTATGCTCCGGCTTTTTATATCATGATTATTGCTGCCGCATTTTTAGTGATTATGTATATGATGAGAAATGTAATTAAACGAATATCGGATAGTATACTCGTTTAATTTAAAAAATTGGTAGCGTTATTTCTTGCTTATAATCCTCACGTAGATTAAATCGCTGCGGTTATAAGCTTCAAAATGCCTTGCTCTTTTCTAAATGAAACTTCGTCTACTGACTCCTCATTTATGTAGGTATGTGAATATGGAAAATAGAAAAATAACTAGTAATTGGTTTACTGATTTACGTGATTTATTATGTGCGGAATTTGAAAAAATTGAAGAAGAATATGCAAAAGAAAAAGATATAGAACCTGCTAAATTTGTGCGTTCAAACTGGGAACGTAACGGCGGAGGCGGTGGTGTTATGTCTCTTATGAAAGGAGAAGTATTTGAAAAAGTAGGAGTTAATATTTCTACCGTATTTGGTGAATTCTCTCCCGAATTTCGTACAGAAATTCCAGGAGCAGAGCTAGACGGGAAATTCTTTGCAACCGGTATTTCAGTAGTTGCACATCTTAAATCACCGTTAATTCCTGCTATGCATTTTAATACTCGTTATATAGAAACTTCTAAAAGTTGGTTTAGCGGAGGAGGAGATTTAACACCGTATTATCCGGAAGAAAACGAAATCACAAAATTTCATACAGCTTTTAAAAAAGTATGTGATAAATATGATTTTAGCTATTATCCTAAATTCAAAAAGCAATGTGACGAATATTTTTATCTAAAGCACCGAAAGGAACCAAGAGGAGTAGGCGGAATATTCTATGATTACTTAAATAGCGGTAATTTTGAGCAGGATTTTGCTTTCACTAAGGATGTAGGTAAGGCTTTACTACCGGTATATCCTGAAATCATTAGAAATAAGCTATTTTTGCCTTGGACTGCTGAGCAGAAAGAATACCAGCTTATAAGGCGAGGTAGATATGTAGAATTTAATTTATTATATGATCGCGGTACCAAATTCGGTTTAATGACCGATGGAAATGTTGAAGCAATATTAATGTCACTACCACCCAAAGTAAAATGGTGTTAAATACTTAGTTTGATTGCACAAATTGAAAAACACGCTCAGGTGTCATACCGTGGCTTGACCACGGGATCCAAAAATATAACTTACAATACTAATAATTTTATTATTTTTAACTGGATCCCGCGATCAAGTCGCGGGATGGACAACAAAAAAAATCATTCCACGCAACAATAACGGTCAAGCCACAGTGTATGACATCGAAAAGTCACATTATACTAGTTAAATGGTTTCACTATAACCATTATTACTGCAATAACCATACAAATAGCAGGAATCTCGTTGACTATACGATAAAATTTTTCTGAATGGACATTCTTACCGTTTGCAAAATCTTTTCTCCATCTTGCAAGTAAACCATGAAATATCACTAAAATTAACACTGCAAACATTTTAAAGTGAAACCAAATGTCAAGAGCAACAAATCCGTAAATATGAGCATTTATAAAACCAAATATAAATGTGCTAATCATTGCCGGATTCATAATGAATCTGAGTAATTTTAGCTCCATTACTTGTAAAGTACTATCTAGCTCACTACCTATTTTAGCTTTGGTATGGTAAACATATATTCTAGGTAAATAAAGAAGTCCTGCCATCCAACATATAGCAGATACCAGATGGATTGACTTAAACCATAGATAGTAACTTGCCATTTTTTTCCTTATTAATTCTTTAATTTACACAAGCATTTAGTAAATTCGTTTGGACATATTCTTGTACTAGAGCTACTCGTAACTAAATTAGTATCAACCTTATTAATAAATCGTAGCAATATATTTGTCAAACT
>JAPYLE010000227.1 GCA_027293795.1 Rickettsia endosymbiont of Ixodes persulcatus | reverse complement strand
AATGCTTTACCACTATATCTTACGCTACTTGCTTGTAAAAATGATTTATATAAGTCTTTGCTACATTTTGATCTTGCCATCTTAACTAAAACTCTTTTTTGTTAGATTAACATATTTTTTGCTAAGTGCGAAACTCCTGATTTATTTAATTGAAATTATGAGTAATAAACTAGAAGTAATAATAATATATCAAATTTAGGTGTAAGATTATGGAACACTACTATAGCACCTGTTAGTTTTAATTTAGGTGAGGTATTGAAAATATGGTTCTGTGATAAAAATTTTAAAGATTTAACAACACTAGATCAAAGTTTTATTTATACTCAATGTTTAGAAATAATGCTAAGTAAATTAGCTACTACCGGAAAGTATCAAGATAAGAATATAGATCATTCTCAATGGAGCAATTGTTTTGAAGAGATAAAGAATCGAGATCATTTTTATATATAAAGCTACAGGAGTTAGTAGGAGTAGAAAACAAGAATATTATTGATTCTATGCTAGATGGTATAGGAGATATAAATTCATTAGAGCAAAGTCTTACTAGAATAGAAAGAGCTACTAATAAATATAATGAAGATCACAAAATTGCTTCTTGGTTAACTGAAAAATCAGATTTAGTTAGTAATCATTCAGGTAAAATAGCAATTACTTACGCTTCTTTTATAGCGGGTGTAATTGCTTTACGTTCATATGTAATTGACGAAAAGGATCCTTGGTATGAATTATGTGCTTTACCGACCACTAGTCTTGCTATGCTACAAATTTTATTATCTTTTCCCGGTACGGTCTTATCAAATAGACAGACTAAAGAGATTAATAATAATATGTTTCAAGCATTAGAAAATAACACCGAAAATGCTAAAGATATTGAATTTTTATTTGATCACACTCCAAATTTTGCTAATGATGCCGTAAATACAACCGCAATTTGTTTTAGATATGCTGCTAATTTAGGGTTGTAGCCTATTGATTTATTAAATAATGATATTCTTTACGATGGTCTGCAGCTGCAGGAGTAGTAGAAGAACAAAGTAAAGTTACAAATTTTATGCAAAATAAATTAATTAAATTTTTGCATGATAAAATTGTACCAGCTTTAATTGAGAATAAGGAACTTGCACCTGAAGAAATTAAACCATATTTTCAGTTACTATATAAACATTCCGAAAAAGATAAGAACACGCAAATAAAACTTCAAGAAATATATAATAAACTTACTAATCAAGATATAGATTTTAACAATATTGAATCAGACATTAGTACCTATCATGGATGGAAGAGTGTTGCTATGTGTTCGGCAATAGTCACACTGATTTTGGATTATATCTGTTTTTACTTTCGTAATTCAGAATTAGAATTCTATGAAGATACAATGTTTTATGCATCAATATCTATTAAATTAATGCGTCTTGCTTCTTTATTAGTATCAATATATTGCGGCAATAAAGTTATAGAAAATATCACCAGCGAAAAATTAACTAATGATGTGTTTTTTCAAAAGTTTTACTATAATGATGCGGTAAGACTGACTGTAGCGATAGTACCGTTAATAATGTTTGAGTCTATTAAAGATTTAAAATTCTTAAGTCTTGCAACTTTAATAGATGTTTTAACAACTGCTATATCAGATTTAAATGTCGGTGAGGCAATTTAGTAGTGCAGGTAAGAATATTGCCGAGAAAACCGCTGCTACACTTACAATAAGATTGCATCAGGTACAAACGATTATACAGTTATTAATATTGATCCTACAGAAGAAGTACCATGCCTAGGCTCTGCGAGCATTTCTAATTGATTTGTTATTTAATGTGCTCTTCCCATTTCAAAGATAATTGAATCTTCAGAATTGAATGTTGCATGTATAGCTAGACCATAGTAAATAGGTACATACTATGCTAATATATATGTTATAAATAATAATAAATAAGTTATGGCAAGCAGTTACAGTTACGATTTAAGAATGAAACTATTCAAAGCTCTAGATGATGTGCTCTCAATT
>JAPYLE010000226.1 GCA_027293795.1 Rickettsia endosymbiont of Ixodes persulcatus | reverse complement strand
GCCTCGGCGGTATTTGTAGTATCTTGGTTCGTGAAAACTCCTCTTTCATATATTATGTTAATGATAGGATGAGATAGAATTATAATACCGAATGTAGCAGGCAATGATAATAATAATCCCATTCTAATAGCATTATTCTGTATTTTTTTTGCAGATACTAGATCATCATTTGATTTATAGATTTTTGACAGCTCAGGTAGCAATATAGTAGAGAAGCTAGTACCTATTATTGATAAAGGAAATTGATAAATCCGGTCGGCATAAGATAATATTGAAATAGCACCTTCAATAAAGCTAGCAATAGATTGCGATATAAAACTTTTTTGCGGTAAAATTTTATTATGCAGCATAATAATGTCCGTTATAATTGCTTTAATAAAACATTATTGTTTAGAATATTTTTATTCGGAATATTTACTGATTAAAGTCTGCATGCTAGGCAGTACAATTGCAGTTGGAATGGGAGCATTTTTCGGCACGGCATATTTATTAAAAGTGGTTAATTATGATAATAACAAGAAATAAGCACCAATCAAATTATCAGGATTTGCTAAAAACCTTAGCTATTATAGCCATGATCATTGATCATATGGGTTTATATCTATATCCTGAATTAACGATTATGCGGATTATCGGTCGTACTGTAATGCCGGCGTTTTGCTTTTTTGCCGGTTATAATTTTCATGATAAACCAAAAACTAAAATAATAATAGCCGGCGTTTTGCTACAAATATATACTACTGTGTTGTTTAAACAGTTTATTACTACAAATATTCTAATGCCGATCTATTTAGGACAATGTTATATTTACTATTTTCGTAAGTCTTTAATTCGCTTTTTCTATAGCGGTTATTGTCATATAATTATAATGGCAATATTATTTTATATTAGTTGGCCTTTGGTTGACTACGGTACTCTTGTAATTGCTATAATGATCCTTGGATTTATTGCAAAACATGAACAGGCAAATTTAAAACTTTGTTGTTTTATAGCAATTTTTACTTCTTTCGTGCATTCGACTCTTTTTACTCTTGCAATTCCCTGTAGTAATTTTAATTTTTCAAATACTGATTTAATTTTAAACCTCACTTTCTTAACAGTTACCTATATATTAATGATCATAAGCGATTATTCACAAAAAATAGCTATAAATTTAAAATGGATAAGTCGAAATGTTTTATATATTTACTGTATACAAATTATGATCTTACAATTTATATTCATATATAAATACACATATAGTTTTAAAAATTGGTAAGTAACCGTTAATAATTAGTGACAGTGGTTCTAGATTAATATATTTAGATAATATTGATTTACTTTTCTTAAACATTTTCGGATTTGGTCAGACGAATTTCAGAAAATGGTATTAGCAAGACTAGTATTTTCGGAAACAAAAGAATTTAAACAACTTGCATGGGAGCATCTCACCGATGAATTTGGACATAATGTAGAATTATCACAAAATCTAGAAAATGATGACTCTTGGAGAGATATAGCTAGACCATAGTAAATAGGTACATACTATGCTAATATATATGTTATAAATAATAATAAATAAGTTATGGCAAGCAGTTACAGTTACGATTTAAGAATGAAACTATTCAAAGCTCTAGATGATGTGCTC
>JAPYLE010000225.1 GCA_027293795.1 Rickettsia endosymbiont of Ixodes persulcatus | reverse complement strand
TGCTCTACGATATTTTGCAGGCGTTACTAAATGATAAATAAGTACTGTAACATTATGGCTCTTATGTATGTACCTACTCTCTTCCATCCATACATCATATCACGAAGCAAAGCTTCGGGGAATTAAACCCTAAGAGATTAAGTTATATTCTACAAACTTCCAGTTAATCATATGCTTGATAAATATGTCAATATAATCAGGTCGTTTATTACGATAATCAATATAATAAGCATGTTCCCAAACATCACATGTGAGAAGCGGCTTCATACCGTTTGCTATAGGCGTGCCGGCATTAGCAGTTTTTATAATTTGTAACCTATTATCGTGATATATAAGCCATACCCAGCCGCTACCGAACTGCCCCACTGCATCTTGCTTAAATTGCTCACAAAATTCTTCAAAACTACCGAAATCTCTATTAATTTGTTCTAATATTTTACCGCTTGGCTTACCTCCGCCCTGCGGCTTTATTGAATGCCAAAAAAAGGTGTGATTCCATATTTGGGCTGCGTTATTAAAAATAGCTGCATTTGAGTTTTGAGATGACCATTTTATTATTTCTTCTAAATCTTTTTTTTGTAATTCTTCTTTATCTTTGAGTAAATTATTTAGATTCTGTACGTATGCATTATGATGTTTACCATGATGATAATCAAAAGTCTCGTGAGTAAAATACGGTTTAAAACTCTCTTTATCATAAGGTAAATCAGGCAATATAAAAGGATACGAAGTTTGATTAGATTTGTCGCAATAAACCATATTTATTTTCTCCTATGTTAGTTTTTATATTGGGTCACAAGCCGCGGTATGACATACTCCACACAACAACTTATAAAAATCGGAAGCTAAAAGAAGCGATCCGGTTATTATAATATTCGCTTTATTATCGCCGTTTATTTTCTTTATATCACTAATCGCTTCTTCGATGGAATCACTTTTACTAAAATCAATACCGCTCTTTTTACCTTCGGAATTTATTATTTCTGCACTATGGCTTAGCGGTTCAGAGAGAACTTTAACACCATACCCTTTAATTGTCAAACCCCTAAAGTAAGAACAAAATTCTTCGATATTTCTATTTTTAGTCATACCGAGTATTAAATATATCGGCGATTTTAAATTATCGCGAATCCAACTAGCTAGAACCTGTGCTCCACTATTATTATGGGCTCCGTCTACCCAAATTTGAACATTATCACCTATTAATTTAGAATATTTTTGCGGTTCTATTTTTTCGATTCTTGCAGACCAAACAGTATTTTGCAGTCCTTTAGAGATAATTTTGTTGCTGATATTAAATTGTTTATTTATCAAACTTATTAAAGCAATAACGCTTGCCGCGTTTATTAATTGATGATCACCAAGCAGTGAAGGAATCGGAAATTCATAAGTAAAATTTTGTGATGAGTAAATAAATCCGTTGTCTGTCTTTTTTATACCGAAATCATATTCATAACAGAAACTCGGCATTTCTAGCTCTTCAGCCTTTATAAATAATGTTTCATAAACCTCCAAAGCTTGCATACTTATAACGCAAGGAATGAACCGTTTCATGATACCTGCTTTTTCAACTGCTATTAAGGGTAATGTATTACCCAGCACATTCATATGATCATATGAAATAGGTGTAATCAAAGTAATTAACGGTCGTTCTACTATATTTGTTGCATCTAACCGTCCGCCAAGCCCAGCCTCTAAAATTAATATATCGGCTTTAGTACCAGCAAACGCTAGAAACGCTGCTGCCGTAGTACCTTCAAAAAAGCTAGGTTCGATATTAAATTTTTCGCTTGCTACCCTCACCTGCTCACAAACCTGCCATAATTCATTATCCGAGATTTTCTCGCCTGCTACTACGATTCGTTCATTAAATTTTAATAAATGAGGAGATGTATAGCAATGTACCTTATAACCGGCAAGCGTAAAGATGCTTTTGAGCATAGCGGCACTTGAACCTTTACCGTTTGTACCTGCTATATGTATAATGGGAGGAAGCCTTAAATGAGGTTCACCTAAGGCTTTTAAAAGTCTTGCTATATTTTTAAGATCATATTTAATGTTATTTTTCCAAGTCGGTACCGGAAAATGTGGCATTAACATTTTATTTATTTCTATTGCTTCCTAATGTATTTGGTTTTACTACGTCAATAAGTCCAATTAATAAGACTGATTTTATTATACCGGGTATAATAAAAGGTAATACGCCACCGTAAAATGCACCGCTTGTTCCTAAGAATTTAGAGAGCCACATCCAGCCAAAACTCATAATAATTATATTACTGATCAAACATAAAGATATCTGATTTAACCATTTATTAGAAGTAAAAATTTTATCTTTTAAGCTAGCCATAACATAAATGGCAAGTAAAAAACCTGCTAGATATCCTCCGGTAGGACCAAATAATATTCGTAAACCACTTGAAAACTCTCCGAACACAGGGATTCCCATTACTCCAAGAGTTATGAAAGATAATATTGTTAAAGGGGCGGTAGTCTTATTATATGTAAGTCCGATGAACATCACTGCAACGGTTTGCAATGAAATAAATATAGGCTTTATAGGTATTATTATTTGCGAACAAATAGCAAGTAATGCCACTCCCAAAACTATTTCTATTGCTTGCCCTTTGATTAAAGGTAGTGAGATTGAATTAAGTTGCATAAAATTACCCCATATATTTTTAAGTAACTAACACTAAATAGAATTATATAATGTTCTTGTCAATAATATAAAAATGAAAATAAAAATTTATAATGATCTAGGAGTTTCAAAAGAAAGTATTAAGCATTGCGAATATACCCTAAAACTTTATGCTTTAAATTATAAAGTAGAATTTCTGCACAAGAAATTATAGACGGGAGGTGGATTCAAAATACCTTATTACTTATTTTACTCGGAGGAAGAGACTTGTATTATGTCCAAAAATTACAAGGAAAAGGTAATGCTAGAATACAAAGTTATTTAAAAAACGGCGGTAATTTTCTTGGAATATGTGCCGGTAGTTATTATAGCAGTAATTATTTGGAATTTACTAAAGGAATAAATATAGAGGTTATAGGTGAAAGAGAATTAAAGATTTTCAATGGAGCAGTTAGAGGACCATTGCTTGCTCCTTTACAATTCACATAAAGGAGCAAGAGCTGCTTATTTGAAAATAAACCCTAAACTTAAGTTAAATATAAAAGACTGCAGGAGTTTCGCACTTAGCAAAAAATATGTTAATCTAACAAAAAAGAGTTTTAGTTAAGATGGCAAGATCAAAATATAGCAAAGATTTATATAAATCATTTTTACAAGCAAGTAGCGTAAGATATAGTGGTAAAGCATTATCTGAAGTAAGTCCAATAAACCTATCTCACGATAGTGCAAGTCGATGGTTAAATAGTAAGGATTTCCGCCCTAGCGGGATCTACAGG
>JAPYLE010000224.1 GCA_027293795.1 Rickettsia endosymbiont of Ixodes persulcatus | reverse complement strand
GGTACCAAAAACCGTTAGAGATAAAATTTTTGAAGTTTGTAATAAAAATCTTAGCTCAAACGGAATAGCATATATTAGCTATAATACGCTACCAGGCTGGCATATTACCGAGATACATAGTCGAGAGATTACAATCGGCTAAATATTGTAAATTGTGCTTTCTTGCCTCATTCATAAATTCATGGAAGTAGAATTGAGCATTGTCTTCTTCTAGATGATCATGACGTAAGTAATGATCGGTTTGTTTAGCAAGCAGCCCTGCTTCGGTTTTTAATACTTCTGCGTAAGGAGTTTTGGAGTTTTCTAAGCTATCCTTAACAAATTCTAGTAACAATCTAGATTGAGCTATTCTATCCCGCACATTTGCAAATGAGCTAGAATGATACATCATCATATCTCTAATAGTACGGACCATATTCCAGCCTGGTAGCGTATTATAGCTAATATATGCTATTCCGTTTGAGCTAAGATTTTTATTACAAACTTCAAAAATTTTATCTCTAACGGTTTTTGGTACCCAAGAAATTACACCATGGCAAATTATATAATCAAACTTACCGAAAGAATCGTCAATATCGGTTATCGAACAATGATGGAACTCTATATTTTTTAATCCTAGTTCTTTAACATTTTTATTTGCTTCGTCAATTTGTACCTTAGACAAATCAACACCAACAAAATGAGCTTTTGGGTAAAGAACTGCGTGCGGTATTAAATTACCGCCTGCAGCACAACCAAGCTCTAATATTCTGCTATTTTCAATTTCAGGAGCATTTACATCGAAAAGGGTTGCAAGTGTACTTAAGTGATAGGGATTGGTAAGGGCATACGGATAGCTTTCATATGGTACTTCATCATAAGTGTTATGATCTGAAATCGCACCGTTAACAACGGATTGTACGGAATGCGGTTTTTTTGCTGTCTTATCATGACCGTTAGAGGTAGAAGAAGAGTTAGTAGCTTTTGGGGACATATTTTTTCCTTATATAGTTGGTTTATATTTGTGTTATTGCATGGAGCGGAAAAAGTCTTCTGTGTCCATCCCATGGTTTGACAATGGAAAGAACTGAATCCCGGCTTTTTTCATATAAATATTTCACAGAATTCTTAAAATGGCAATCTATAAGTAAATCCTACGCTAAATTCTCCAACGGCTATAGTTTTTTTGATAGGATTTGCCGGCACGAATTGTCCCGTGTTTATATCAAGCGTATCATAATTAATCCTTACTCTATATGCCGTTTGTAATTTTGCAGTTGCATCAATACTTAAATTTGAAGTTACATCTTGTGAAACCCCAAGCCCTGCTTGCCAAGCAACACAATTTTTATGAGTTCTTCTTACTTTAAAATAATCACTATTTATAACACTCCACCTAGAAAAGGTAGGCTTAACTTTTACTTGTGCTATTCCGCCTCCAAGTATTACAAAAGGTGTAAAAGTCTTTATTTTTTCCAAATCATAAATAAGATTTAGCATATATATATTTGATAATACTTTAGTGTTGTCTGGAGTAGGGGGGATAGTAAGACCGTTACTTAAATTTTGCTGAGGTAATACGTAATGTAGACGATATTTAGGTTGATAAGTTGCCGAGAATTCAATAGCTATCTGTGGATATATTATATAGCCTATGTTCCCACTATACATGCTTGATTTTTTTAAAATTATTTTGGTATTTAAGTGTTTATGTCGGAATTTACTAACGACCGGCTCAACTATTCCACCTTCTGCTCCTATATAAAAACCTGTTTCTTTTGCAAAAGCAATGTTATTAAAAATGATGATAGTAATAAAAAATAATTTTAGTAATTTAGTCATTATAATTGTTTAAAAAGTAAAAAAATATTATATACCCCCTTTATTAATGGTCAATCATATTTTTTCTAATTATGGAAGCAATTATACCAAATAGTAATAAAGTAATAGTTACAGTGAGCGAAACATATGCCGGAATCGCTATATAATGATGAATAAATATTTTAAAGCCGATAAATATTAAAATTAAAGCCAAAGAATATTTTATATAACTGAAACGTTCTACAATCTCTGCTAAACAAAAGAATAACGCTCTAAGCCCTAAAATAGCAAAAATATTTGAAGTATAAATTATATAAACATCATTAGTAATTGCAAATATTGCTGGTATACTATCTATAGCAAAGACTAAATCTATTGCTTCTATCAGTACTAGAGATATAAAAAGGGGAGTAAAATATAATTTGTCATTACGTTTAACAACAAATTTATCCCCTTCAAGATTAGGAGTAATATTTAGATTTTTTATTATTGACTTGTAAATATAAGAATTCTGTATATCAAAAGTTTTATGTGACACATGAAAAGTTTTTATACCGGTAGCAATAAGTATTACGGCAAAAATATATAATAACCAGGCAAATTTATTTATAAGAGTAATACTGCCGTAAATCATTATGGCTCTGAATATTATTACGCCTATTATACCGAAAAATAAAACACGATGTTGATATTTTCCGGGAATTCTAAAAAATTGGAAAATAATCGAGATAACAAAAATATTATCAAGTGACATAGCTTTCTCAATGAGAAAGCAAGTATAATATTCACGAGCATGATCTGCCCCCGTATTATAGTAAACATAGATACCGAATAAACAAGCTATTATAAAATAGAAAAGACTAAAAAGTACGCTTTCTTTAAAGCTCATTACGGTGTTTTTTTTGTGTACTATTCCCAAATCGAGAATCAGTAAAGCAGCAATTACCGTATAAAAAATAATCCAACTCATTTATTCATCTCTTCATTTTATATTGCATGTGACAATATAGCCCTCCGCCGTTCATCACTCTTAATTGGAACTTTATGAAATTTTCACCTTGATGTAGATAGGGTCTGATGTCAATAGGATTGCTTGTACTAATAGGTTGGTTATTAACTTTAGCGTGTAATGCCTTACCTTGATCTCTACCGTTATTACATTGGTTTGGACTGTCTAAAGAATCAATAGAAGGTATAGGGGCACTAAGAAGTTTTGTGCCGTTGGCATATACTAATATACAATCGTCGTACCATAAATCTAGTATTTTGAAATAATCTATATCATCCATAATTGCATCTAAAGTTACTTTAAAAGTTATAGTATATAATTTTGTACCTCCTGGTTCATTTGATGCATCTATAAAAGTATCCGGATTATTAGGAAATGCTATAACTTCCCATTGTGAACTCCATTCTGGTACTACATTTAAAATAAAGTTGCCTGTTTTAGTTGCCTGATCATAAGGAGTGTTAACTAATTGTGTTGGAAAGGTATTTTCAATAATATCTACTGGTAATCCTTTTGATTCTCTACAGCCGACATTTTGACCTAAAGGTTCGAACTCGACAACCTTTCTACCAAAGTATGATAAACAATAGCGTTCTAAAGGTTTACTAGGGTCAATAACTACCCAATTAATCGGGCATGTTCCTTTTGCAAGTTCCCCTATATCGCTTTCAGGCCATAATGCATTACCATGTTGATCTGAAGCAATATTAATTGCCTTACAAGTAGGTACTAATATAGGAGCACAAAGATTTAGCTCTTGCGACGTTTTATCTCTTACATCTGAAACTTCAGCTTTATATGTCGGTTCAGGAGGAGTATTTTCATCTCTTTTTGTGTATGTCACTGTATAATATCTTGAAGCATCTAATATTGGTCCTATGCTAGGTTCCGGCTCGATTCTATCTGTATAATCCTTACTTAAAACACATATTGGAGTGTTAGGGTTATCGTTATTGGTATAGCAGTTACTCGGAATATTATTTATATTGCAAGTATAAATAGTAATGCCTCTTCCTGGACCTGATACTGTTTCTTTTAGAGTGCAGCTACTTGTATCTCCGCATAATCCAAGATTTGGATAGGTAGCGTTATATTTATTTTTAAAATCCTTACAATTTATAGTATCTTTGCTATTTAGTTTAGCAAGTACGCAATTTATCGAGTCATTATTGTAACCGGGAATAGGCGAGCCATTAGGTAAGGTAGGAATCGGAAGCGGGTTACAATGTTGGAAATTTTTCGGCATCAAGCAGGCATGCGTTCCGCCTTGGATATATTTACCGTTTATATATTCTAAATATTTTAAATATACCGCATTTGGGTTTGAATTTCCCTTATTATCGTAAGGTTTCTGATCATCTTTATATTTACCGTGGATGGTCAATTGATTTAGAGCATTCTCTTCTGAAAACGGCATAGCAATATATTCATCTTCCGTCGGATTTTTTGGTGGATCTTTAGGTATAAACACAACGGCAGAACTATAAGTATGACCGGCAAGCATTACTATACTTTCTGTGTCAGTGGGGTTGGGAGGTGGAGGTCCGGCGTATGATAACGGCGTTACAAGAGTGCTTGTCTCATCTATAATATTGTTACCATCATCCCTTACCTGCACTGAAGCAATGAATTGCGGTTTATAATAAGCATCGTTGGAATTTTTATTAGTACAGGTAATTCCGGCATATTGTTTTGCACATTCATAAGCAGCTAAGCTGTAAGAATGATTTACTCGTGGTACGCAATCTATTAAATTACTAGACTCAAATAAGCAAATATTATTAGGATTTTGCTTATCATCTTCGGTATTACTAATAGAGACATAAAGATTTCTCTCTTTACCGTTATTGTCTTTTAAAGTGAATCTTTTCGGTCCAGGTTCACTTAAGCCAGCTTGATCTTGTCCTTGTATTTTAGGAAATTGTACGCTTACATCTTTAAATTCGCCAATGTTAACTCCCCATACTTTTTGGCAGGTAGTTGAATTAGAACTTGGACAGTCCGGTATATCGCTTATGTAATAATCGCTAGGTGTTTCTACAGTTCCAATTTTCTGCGAATATACTATTCTAAATCCATCATTACAACCATTAGCCGTAACACTACATGGCGTAGGGATTTCTGTATTAATACATGGGGTGCCGCCTGAAGTGTTCTTACACGATTTGATAAGATCTCTAAAAGCCGTATTAGTATGAGTAATTTTTGCTGAAGAAAAATCTATATTATTTGGTTGTACACAAGTTTTGAGGTCAGGGGCAGGTCCTGTGCAAAGTGGAACAAGATTGCTAAAGCTAACACGTATGGTATTATTAACAATATTGTTTCTAACATTAGACACTACACAAGCCGGATTAGTAGAAGATTGG
>JAPYLE010000223.1 GCA_027293795.1 Rickettsia endosymbiont of Ixodes persulcatus | reverse complement strand
TCGATATGAACAAAAGAAGGATAAATAAAAAAATTACTTTATATCAACAAAATTGGGAAGTTATAAAAACATCAATTCAGAACAACATTAGATGGCTTCTAGCTGATACGCAATTTTGCTAAGTGCAAAACTCCTGTAAGAGTTTCAAACGAGAGTAAATCTTTGATATGGGGTGGTAAATGCATCTGAAAAACTCTCTAGCGACGAAAGGATTTTCAAATGCACCTACGTACGATCTCGTCATACTTAAATTTATTAGACATAAATATTATTGATATTCAAAACTATAAATACATCAATAAAATAATTATTTCAATTAATAATTGAGTAAATTATATGAATTTGACAATTAAGCCTTAAATACTATAACCAATATATGTATATAAATAAAAGGTTAAGCTCTATGCCTAAAGCTTTAAAATACTCACTCATTATATTTATAAGCATAATATTGTTATTAATTGTTATTACTTTCTTTATTCCTTTAAATAATTATAAAGGAGTAATAATAGATAAAGTCAAAGAGGCTACAAATAGAGATTTAACTATTAACGGCGATATAAAATTATCTTTATTACCGAATCCCACAATATCACTATCAGAAATTAAATTATCATCAATAGACGGCACAAAGGAACCTCATCTAGTTTCCGTTGAAAGTGCTAAAGCGTCATTGCGGCTTTTCTCTCTTTTTAGAGGAGCAATTGAAGTAGCTTCTATAGAACTGCAAAAACCTATTATAAATCTAGAAGTTTTGAATAACGGACAAAAAAAATGGCAATTTGCTGCACCTAATAATAACCCTAAAATAAATAACGTCAGCTCTGCAGAATCTACTAATACTAAAACTGAGTTAGAACTTCCTATTTTGATTAGTCATTTTAAAATTATAGATGGCAAAGTAATATATATAGAAAAAAATAATGGGAAAATATTTAACGATATTAACTTAGATACTAAAATTAAAAGCCTTAAAGGACCTATAGATTTCACTTTAGCTTTAAAGGCTTTGGAACAGCAGATTAATATAGACGGAAATATTGCAAAAATCGGAAAAATAATTATGCTAAGTGCCGATATTAATCTTGCCGGTGAAAAAATTAAAATCGAAGGAAAATTTGATAGCGAAAATAATTCTTTTATAGGTAACGCAAATATTAAAGGCAATACTAAAACTTTAGGTATGCCGGCTGACTTACAAAATGACTATGAGCTAACTACGGCAATTACTGCCGATAGTAAAAACATAGCTATTAAAGATACAAGACTTAATTATACAAATATAGAATTATTAGCAAATACAAACTATGATATAGAGCGTAATAACCTAAAATCAAATATTATTATAAATCCAGGTAACATTATAACCGAGATTAGCTCTAATTTAGATAAGACAAATATTCTGCTACAAGCAGATATTTTAAAACCTATACTTGATGCTCTAAAGCTAAAGACCGATAAATTACCTCCTATTATTAACCAAAAACTTATACTTACTTCTAGTGTAGTTTATAATTCCCAAGCAATAAAACTGCAAAATATTAATTTATCGGCTGCAAATAGTAATCTAACCGGAGATATTGAGCTTAAAAACTTAGCACAAGATATAACTATTTCCCACAATCTAAAAATTAATAATTTTGAGTCGTTTATGACTTTACTTGGAGTAAATAATCTAAATCGTATTGGAGTATTCCAGCTAAACGGGGAAGTACAAAAAGTTAAAGATACTTTCCGTATCAATAATAAAATATCTGCTTTTAATACTAATATGTCTATTAAAGGCGATATTAATTTAGCAGTTCAGAAGCTAAATTTTAACCTTAATTTATATAGTCCATTGGTTAATTTGGAGAAAATTATTTCAAGTAATAGTCCTACTGCTGCTCCAAATAAAACTAATAGTCCTGCTACTCAAAATATACCGACACCTAAAAATAATTCTCCTTGGTCAAATAATCCTATTAACTTAGAATTTTTAAATGAAATTGAAGGACAAATATCTGCGAGTATTGATAAATTAACTAACGACTCATTAATCATAAATAATTTAAAAACAAAATTCAATATCACCGGCGGTAAGCTAAATATTACTTCAGTTAATACAAGTATTTACGGCGGTGAACTTAATAGCACAGGTTTTGTAAATTCAGGAAAAGATCAAAATATTGCAATTAAAATCGATTTAAAAAATGCCTATCTCAAAAATTTAACTCCACAATCGGGTAAAATAAAAATAACTGATGGGCGACTAAGCTTTAAAGCCGATCTTAACTCTAGCGGTAATAGTGTTTATACATATATTAATAATTTAAACGGACAATTTAACGTAAATAGCGATAACGGGAAAATAAGCGGATTTGATTTAAACAGAATTGCAGATGCGGTAAATAATGCTAAAAATACCGAAGGAGTATTGCAACTTATTAACAGCTCCTTTAGCGGCGGTTCTACATCTTTTAAAAATTTAATTGCAAGCGGAAATATAACACAAGGCAAGCTTAAGTTAAACGAATGCAGTTTAGATGCTTCACCTGCCAAAGCAAATGCAAGCGGTCAAATTAACTTACCACAATATATGATGGATATTAGTGCAAGCGTTACTATTTCCGATTTACCACCTATAGCCGTTAAATTATACGGATTTATAAACAACCCGCAGCATAAGCTAGATATTCAGGCTCTTCAGACATATTTAGTCAAAAATGTTTTTAATAGTGTTATTAAAGACTTAAAAAGCAGAGAGAAGAAACCTGAAAATATTATTAAAGATGCTTTAGGCCTCAGAAAGAAAAAGGATTCAAATGTAGAGGAACAAAGCAATACTAAGCTGGAAAACCAACAAGCAGATCCTGTAAATAAGCTTCTACAAAAAGGATTGGAGAAACTGTTTTGATACAGTTATTCCTGCAGCAAACCTAATGGATACACATACTTTGTTGCATCAGTATCCAATACAAAACTAGCTATGTTTTTAGGAAAATCTTGAATTGCTTATGTAATTTTTGCTGCTTCTTCATTACAATTCACCTTTTTCAACAAAATAATAAGGTCTAATGATTTTCTGTTTGGATTTAACCCGATAACTCTTTTGATAGAGGCAACTGCTTCTTCCGGCTTTATGCTATCTAACCTAATGAAAAGCTCTTCATGATAGTATGCTCTATTTGGATCTAGTTCAATAGCTTTTCTTTAATAATTTAATCGCATTATCTTGTTGTTTTTCCATTAAAATAGAACTTAAGCTATGAAAAACTTCAGCTTCTCTATTGTTATATAGCTAGACCATAGGAAATAGGTACAGTTAAATAAACTTTAGTACGTGTTCTACAGCCATACTGATATCTTTGAATTGCCCCGTAACTTTTCTTATTTCGTTCTTAATCTTAAACCAATAATGTTCTATAGGATTT
>JAPYLE010000222.1 GCA_027293795.1 Rickettsia endosymbiont of Ixodes persulcatus | reverse complement strand
ATGATTTAAAGCAGTTCCTTAAGAAATTAATTATAGATTGGGGAAAATTTTCTTTGAAAGATAAATATCGTAAAACCAGATTATCTTCCTTAAATACACTAAAATTATTAACAATTATGGCTTAACTTGATGCGTATGATTCCATTATATTGTGTAAAGAATTATAAATTTTTGCTAAAAAATAATATATACTTAACTTCATATAAAAGGTGAAAACCATCTTTCGCCTTTTATATTCAACTTTTTAAGCTAAATAGCAGATTATGTAATAATTCGCTATTCGTGTTAATTAACTATTATCTTTTTTCTTGGAGGAATATAGATTGTTTCATCTTCAGCATCTGAAATCTTTTCTAAAAGTCCGATAAAACGGTCTTCATTAGGTACTAGCTTTACTATCGCCCACCCCTCTTCTATTGATTTCTTTATGCGTTCTATATCAGACTTATGCTCTGAAAAAGATATAACTTTTTGTGCTGGATTTTGCATATTAATAAATTAATTATAGTAAATATTTTTTAATAAATCAATCACATATATTATTTGTTAAATATAAGTTAACCATCCTGCATTTGCAATGCAGGGCTTAAGATTACGGCATCAATGCCT
This sequence comes from Rickettsia endosymbiont of Ixodes persulcatus, assembly GCA_027293795.1. Taxonomy (GTDB): domain Bacteria; phylum Pseudomonadota; class Alphaproteobacteria; order Rickettsiales; family Rickettsiaceae; genus Rickettsia. Next base: position 427 of record JAPYLE010000222.1, on the reverse strand, counting down.
TAGCTATAGCTAGTTTTCAACTTGAAAGTTTCCAAATTTACCATCTCTCGACTCATGTTTATCAATATAATCCTTGATCATTTGATCAGTAACATTACCTGCCGTTCTTACAAAATATCCAACAGCCCATAGGTGTTTACCCCAATACTGTTTCCTTAATTCTGGAAATTCTTGCCGAATCTTCCTTGAACTTTTCCCTTTTAGATACTGTACTACCTTGCTAATGCTTTGATAAGATTGCACCGATAATAGATATGTACATGATTTGAAGTTACCTTCCCTCTTAATATGATGTGTCAACACTTTTCCGGACAGTTGTTCATGCACATTTTTGTATTTCTTCATATTGTACTGGTGATAGATAGTCATTAGAAGAATGCATTCTTATACGGTTGTAAAATACCTCTATATATTCAAATATGGTATG
>JAPYLE010000221.1 GCA_027293795.1 Rickettsia endosymbiont of Ixodes persulcatus | reverse complement strand
GATTAAGAACGAAATAAGAAAAGTTACGGGGCAATTCAAAGATATCAGTATGGCTGTAGAACACGTACTAAAGTTTATTTAACTGTACCTATTTCCTATGGTCTAGCTATATCACGCAAATTACCTCTACATTATATTTTTGGATTTATTTTTAGTCTATGCAGTTGTATATTATTTGCGATAAATGCTTTTATATTGGAAGTCGTTCAAACAAGTCAGAACCTTGCAATTATTATGATATTTATGCCTATGATGATTCATATGCTAGGGCATAATTTACTTATTCCTATGACGCTTTGGAGGATTATGCTAAAGTAACAGGTACTGCCGGCTCAATATTCGGTGCAATATATTATGTACTAATTGCAGTTATAACCTATATAGTGTCTCAAATACATGCTGAAATAATAAGCAATTTTGCTTTATTATGCGTAGCTTTAAGTATTAGCTCTGCTGCTGCATTTTACTATATTTGGCGTTTATATAAGAAAAAAGCAATATAGAAAAGTTATATATATATAACTCTTAGTCAGACTATCTTATTGCACTTACGCTTTTTTATTACCTCTCGGCGTAGGGGTAGGAGGCACTGGGGTAGTAGTATTAACCTGTGAATTTTTTGTCAAACTTTCTTGTATTCGAGTTGCATGCATTACTACCTTATTACTCGATCTCTCTTCTTCTTTAGAAAAATTAACATAGCGATTGTTATTTTTTGTAACCTCAATCTTCATCTCTTCATACTTACTGCGAGTTAGAGGTAGTGTATAGATTTTACCGTCATGCTCTACATAACATAACGCATCTTTACTCTCACTTGTAAACTTTAGAGGTATAGGCGAGCTTATTTCTTTAAGTAAAGGCTTACCGTCAGATCCTTCTTCATAGTGAGCAGTAAAATATACAGCTTTACTAGCCGCTGGTTTATTGCCGTTTTCATCCAATGCAACAATAGATAAATCCATTGAACCTACAGCTTTATCAGGCTTTATAGGAAAATCAATAGTTCTATAAGAATTAACTGTGGCTTCAGTACCATCTTGCTTAGTTAAGGTAAAAGGCTGTATTTTATGGGTTATTTCAGTTAATGTATAAATTTCTTCACCGGTATCATTTCTAATAATATTTTCTTTAACATTCTCTGAACCCTCCCATTTTAACAGTTGTAACCGGTCTCCACATTTTTCATGAATCTTTTTATAGTCCGATATCTCGATCTTTTCTAAGTCTGCTTTTGTTGTTTGCGTAGCTTATTCTATTAAAGCTTTATTAGCAGGATTTTCTAAAAATACTTGTAATTTTTTATCATTTAAATATTGTTGCAATATGTCCCTTTGTTGTTTTAAAATCTCTGTTCCGACAAGCTCAATTATACTTTCTTTAACTTCCTCCTGCACCTTATTAGAAGAGAGAGGGACGAAACAAGCATCGTTTACTACTTCCGGTTCCTTTGGAGATAGAGAAAAGGAATTAGCTTGAGCTTTTTCATAAGCCTGCTTTATCAATTTTTCTGCATCTTTATAGTCTTTTTTAATAGGATTTTTGGGTAATTTAAAACTATCGGCTATTTGTTCTACAAATTTTAAGTGTTCTGTGGTCGGTGGGACTCCTTCTTCACATACCGACTGTATTTTTACTGTAGTTTCTTTGCCCAATAATCGTGAGGCAAAATTTGGTTTATTAAACTGGATTCCCACTTTGTTTCCGTTCTGATTAGAAACTTCTAGTGTATCATCCTTAGAAAACTTTCCGGGAGTAACTTCATTTAGTAAACTTACGTCATTTTTAGTGCTTTATTCTATTAATGTCTTATCGACTATCTCATAACCAACTACGGTATCTGCTACCTGCAAAGACTTATTTTCTGATGTTAAGTCAAACGTTTTTTGATAAATTTCTTCTAAAGTTTGTTTCTTACCTTTAGGATTTTGGTATTTGTAATAATTATTACTACAAGCTTCAACTAATTTAGTTATTTTTTCAACATCATGCGGAAAATTAAAAGTCTTTAAATAATTATCTAGGTATCGTGTCAATAAAGGTTTCTCATCTAATTTGTCTTCTTGTTCACGCTTTTTATTTATTATTCTAGTAGATATTTCTAAGTTTACTTGAGTAAATAGTTTTAATACGTCTGCATTATCAGCAAGGTAATTTCCAACAAAATCTAAATCTGTTTTTGTTGTTTCACGTAAATTTTGAAAAAAATGAGCAACTCCTTTCGTGCCTTTGTATATATAGTTTAGAGCATCCATAGAAAATGCCGTACTCACTCTAATACTTTCTATAATTTTTTGAGGCTCTTTCTTAAAATCTTTTCTTAGTTGTTTTTATGGGCTTCTAGCTGATTATTTATTAATTCTTCATCTTTTATTGCACGTTTCTCTCTTTCAAGGCTGCTTTCTGAGTTCATATTTACTCATTCCTTATGCCAAAATCTCATGATTTGAGACCTCATCGTCTATCCCTTCAAGGTCAATTTCTTCCTTTAAGGCTTCCATACTACAGCTACTGAATACATCAAGGTTATTTTGCTCGGCTTGCCATTTTAAACTAGCTTGTTCAAAACTGACAATACATCCTTTAATTTCTTTTAATGTATAATTTTCTGCTTTCTGTAAAAAGTTATCTATATCGTTTTTTAATGTCGGATTCTGTTCACTAAATGCATTTAAAAATTTCTTAATACCGGTTAATAATTCTTCTTTTTCATATTCTGTATCTTCTTCAAAGCCTTTATCGTCAGACTCTAGAGCTTGAGCTATCGGTTTATTAATTGCCTCTTTATTATTTTCTATATTCTCTTCTTCTTCAAAACCTTCATCTATCAAATCTACAGTTTGATTAGCCGCTTGTTCTTTATTTAAATTATCAAGTAAATTATCACATAATTTTTGAATTAATTCGTTATTCTCCTGCACATATTTACGTCCTATTTCTTCTAATCTTTCAATATTTTTAGGACTTGCATCATCTAAGCTTTCAGTTTCTTTCGTAATAGGTAATCCTATTTCAAAAAATTCATCTTCTCCAGATAAATCATTTTTAACCTCGATAGTGGAAGAATTTTCCATATTGTTCATAAGCCTGCTTACTAATTTTCCTTTCACAAGCCAACCTATTACTCCGTCAAAGCCGATTTTAGGTATAGAACTCGTAGGTTCGATGTCATTACTGAAATTGAGTGCACAAACCATAGTATTGTCTAATATCTCTTTTTGCTCTTCACGTGTGAGGTTTTTCTCTTCGCGTATATGATTTTGCTCTTTATGTATATAACCTTTTTTAAGCAACTTTAAAACTTCGTTTGCCGGTCTGTTAGCATCGAGCCCTCCATCTGCATATGCATAGGGAGTGCCCGAAGCATAATTATATCCCTGTATGGCCGCTTTATCCATAATAGGTTTAAAATAAGTAGGTGCCGCTGTTGTTGCAAGTAATACGTCTTTTACTCTAACATGAGGACTATAACCGTGAAAACTATCAAAAATTTCTAATTCTCCACCGTTAGTAGTCAAAGCATTTACCGGAATAACAAGGCGAGAAGTAGTATTGTCCATTCTATTATCGCCTAAATATTTTTCTAATAATTCTTTTAAAGGTTTTTGACTATATTTGTGAGTAAATATTTGTTTAACCGAACCTAAAAAGCTATCAGGAAATATATCGTTTGCACTTGTTTTAAATATCTCCAATGCCTCTCTAGCACTATACTTTGCTTCTTTTGAACCTGGTTCTTTTGGAATTGTTAATAAGGCAGCTATAAGACCGCCGACACTAGTACCGGAAATAATAGGAAATAGCTCAGAAATAGATTTTCCTGTTCTTTTCTCGATTTCTATAAGCACCATTAACTCAGATATACCTTTAATTCCACCGCCGGAAAGTGCAAGTACTCTATCAGTTTTTATATTAGCAATTTTTTCTGCCATCACAATACCGTAAAGATTTAGGTTGTACAGCAATATATAATAAAAGTTAGTTATTGTCAATAAAACCATCTAGAAATCTTAATTAAGATTTAACTTATGAAATATAATTGTAATTATTAGTAAAAGATACTTGATTAATATTTTAGTATATAGCTAATATTATAACTATAATGGTATGAGATATGTTAGTTGTTAATCCCAGTAATATAGATCCTAAGTTATTAGCTCGAGAAATAAATACGATAATGCCCTTAGTAAAGAAAGATTTAGCTGAGGTTAAAGATACGATAACTTATGGAAAAGAACAATTACTTAAATTTGTTAAAGATAAGGAGATTATGAAAGCCTTAGCATTTATAGATTGCTTCGAGGGGAATACTGGAGAAACTTTAAATATTAAATAATTAAGTACTATAAATAATTTATCATATAGAGATGACCTCAGTACTCTTACGGAAACACTAGATATAAAAGCAAAACCTTATGGTCCAGCAAGGGGTTATAATGCAAGAATAAATCTCAAAGAATTTGAAGAATTAATCATCAATAATCATGATAAAACAGCTAAAGAATTAAGTATTATACTAGGTAATAGATTACAAA
>JAPYLE010000220.1 GCA_027293795.1 Rickettsia endosymbiont of Ixodes persulcatus | reverse complement strand
TTGATATTATCCGTGCCTAGTGCCTTGATTGAGCTGTAAAATATGCTTACTATCGGTATAAAAATTAACCAGTTAAACTCGCCAAATACCCTTTGTAAATATGATAAACCGAATATATATGATAGGATTTTGTAAACGGTAGTCTAGTAGAAAATTATTTTTCTAAAAACCAATCAATTATTTTATTATTAATGTTTATTTTTGGAATTGCCAAAACTGCAATTTTTCCGGTACATTCGTGGCTTCCTGCCGCTATGGTTGCACATTACCCTGTTAGTAGTTTACTGCATGCCGTAATAGTGGTTAAAACTGGATTATTTTGTATTTACAAAATCCTATCATATATATTCGGTTTATCATATTTACAAAGGGTATTTGGCGAGTTTAACTGGTTAATTTTTATACCGATAGTAAGCATATTTTACAGCTCAATCAAGGCACTAGGCACGGATAATATCAAACAAATACTTGCCTATTCTACTATGAATCAACTAAGCTTAGCATTGCTTAGTGCTTTCATGTTAACGCCTAAAGCACTCGGGGCTGCAATCTTACATTTAGTTTCACATTCTTTTACAAAAATCTGCTTATTTTATAGTATGGGAAGTATTTATAGTTTAAAGAAAACCGATCAAGTACAGGATTTACATGGTACATTCAAAGAATTTCCTTTAATTTCTTTTATTATATCTATCTCTTCATTATCACTCATCGGTATACCTATCTTTAGTGGATTTATTAGCAAATTCTCAATATTACTTGCCGCAAGCGAGCAGAATCAAATCATCGTTATGATTGTTGTAATAGCTAGTAGTACATTCTCAAGCCTTTACCTTCTCAAAATATTAAGCTCTATTTACAAACCTTCTTTGATAGAATACAGCGTAACAAAGCTACTTCCCTATTCCATGCGAATCAGCATAATAATTTGTGCTTTAGCTATAACATTATTTTACTTTATTCAAATCTTAATCAGAGAATTTTTAGCTTATATTACATAAAACATATTTACATAATTTACATATAATCATACAATATGTAAATATGGTAATTATTTTGAGGATAAATATGGCACAAATTATTAGAGCAACAGAAGTTGTACGATCTTTTTCGGATATTATGAATAGAGTTTACTATAAAGGCGAGAGCTTTGACGTTCAAAAAGGTAATAATATTATAGCAAGAATTACGCCTGCAGAAACCAAGCCTTCTATAGCATAGGGGACTTAGAGGAAGTCTTTAAAAATGGCCCCACCTTGATCCTGAAGATGCTGATCAATTCCTGAAAGATGTTGAAGAAATAAGACGCAGCACCAGAATAGACATTAAAAAATTATATCAAAATGGGATTAATAATTGATATCTCAATATTTATAGCTTTAGAAAGAGGGAAAATAACTACTAAAGCTTGGTCAAATTATGATAAAGCTTTTATCAGTCCTATTACATTAACGGAATTGTTAATGGGAATTGATAGAGCAGATAACGACAATAGGCGTATAAAACGTTTAGATTTTATAGAGTACGTAAAAAGCTTATTTACTATATTTGGCATCGAAGAAGCATATACATACGCCCGCATTATTCATAATTTGTATAAAGCAAATATCACTATCGGTACTCATGATTTACTAATTGCTGCAACGGCAATTACAAATAATTTTCCAATACTAACTCTAAATGTAAAAGACTTTAAAAGGATTCACGGGCTAAAAGTGTTAACAGTTTCTTCTAAAGATTAAAATGTTTATTCAAAACACCCAATTTGCATTTTCGCTAGCTAATTTTGAACTTGCTTTTGACCTTAGCTCTCAAAATCAATTAATAGCTTTAGCATTCTTAATTGTTACCGCTATCTTAAATCTTTATACAATTTCTCAAAATAGAAAATTTGAGACGCTAATAGGTAGTTTATACTGTTTATCCTCTATTATATGTGTATTTTCAGCTGATTTTATTTCCATGATCATTTCGCTTGAATTCATGACGATTTTTGCCTGTATAATTATTTTTTGTGACCAATTAAAGATAAAACCGGTACGCCAATATTTTCTTACGCATTTATTCAGTAGCGGGTTAATTTTAATCGGCATGACTCTTCTAATTCACACAACAGGTAATACAGCTTTTATTTCCTTAACTGAGTTATACAATGCTGAATTACCGGTAATATTCATACTTGCAGGTTGTTTGATTAATGCCTCAGCTATTTTTGTAAACGGATGGGTTGTTAATTGCTATCCTATATCTTCAAGTAGCGGTGTTGTATATTTAATTAGTTTTACTACTAAAGTTACTTTAATTATCATTTTAAAATTATTTAGTGGTCTTGAGATACTTAAGTTTTTTGGAATATTAATGATCATTTACGGGTTAGTATTTTCTCTAATTGAGAAAAACCTTAAACGATTGATATGTTATCTTACCGTATCACAGCTTGGTTTTATATTAACGGCTATTAGTATAAACTCACCTAGTATTGCTTATCTTATTACAAGCTTTATATTCATACATATATTATATAACGGACTATTTGCTTTATATTTCACTTATATAGAAGATGAGTACGATATTAAAAATTACCAAGATCTTAAAACCGCCACCAATCCTATTTTACTAATTGGATTTATAATTAGTATATTAATATATACCTCTATGCTGCCTATTAGCTCTTCTTATATCAAAGATGAAATAGCTAATATTTTAAACGAAAATAATGTAATGCTATTTTCCAAGATAGTAACTTGTACCGTGTTATTTGGGTTGTTGTTGGAAAGTATAGGTAATTTGTCATACCGCGACTTGATCGCGGTATCCAGAAAAAAAATAAGCAATGATAATAAATATTTACCGCGATCAAGTCGCGGTATGACAAGTGTGGTTTACCTCTCTTTCTGCATCATAACTTTATACGTATGTTTATTCTATCCTATTCAAATATCACATACTGCTAACTTCAAGCTAGTCATTCCTGCAATCTCGCTATTATTAGCTTTAATATTTAGAAAAATACCACGTATTTCAACAGAAGACATCAATCTTGACTTATACCAATATATTGAAAAACTTATATATTTTAGTATCGATAAATATAAAGAAACGGCAGACAATAATGAAGATGCGGAAGAACATCTTAATTTTAAAGTTATTTGGGGTAATATTTTAAGTAAAATATCTGCTTGGCATAATCAGCAAACTGCTATATTTATTGTATTATTTCTATTAATTAGTTTTATTTTAACATTGCAATATTAATAACATATGAAACCACCAATAACAGATAAACAAAATTACAGCTTTAAGCTTCATGGACAAACAATACACGATGATTATCACTGGTTGCGTGATCCTAAATGGCCAAAGGTAGAAGACTCTAAAATTTTAGATTATTTAAAAGCCGAGAATAAATATACCGAAAATTTCTTTGCCGATCTGCAAAAGGATAAGGAAAAGATTTTTGAAGAATTAAAAGGACGGATCAAATTAGATGATGAATCGGTTTATGTTAAGAAAAAAGATTATTACTATTATACAAGAGTAGAGGGGGATAAAAATTATCCGATATATTGCAGAAAACATAATAATATTAATGCCCCTGAAGAAGTAATATTAGATGCCAACCTTCTTGCTCCAAACGGTGGTTTTACCGATGTTGCCAAAGTTGCAATGTCACCTGATCAAAATCTAATGGCTTATAGCGTTAATTTTACAGGTAACGAAAAATACGATATCAAAATATATAATCTTAAAGAACAAAAATACCTATCTGATAATGTAAAGGATATTGCTCCTACTATAATTTGGCATGAAAAATTAAACGGCTTTTTCTATATTACTATTAATGAGAATCAACGTTGGGATAAAGTAATGTTTCATCGTTTAGGTGCAGATGTTTCTCAGGACAAATTAATATTCGAGGTAAAAAACCCTCTTCATTTCATTAGTAGCAAGAAATCAGCAAGTCGTGAATATATTTTTATAAACTCAGGTGATCATAATGAAAATGAAATTTACGTAATTTCTATGCAGGATGATAATTTCACTCCTAAACTAGTACGACCTGCACAAAATAAAATATTCTATAAAATAGAACATGAAGGCGATTATTTTTATATTAAAACTAATTATAAAGCTAAAAATTTCCATGTTGTAAAGCTGCCGGTAAATAATTTTGAAAACACTAGCCTAGATGATATTTATATTAAAGAAGAACAGGATAAATATTTAAAAAGCTTTGATATTACAAGTAATTATTTAATCTTAAATTATCATGACCTAGATCATCGCCGCCTCTAATATGAGCAACCGCGTAAATAAAACCGTGATCGGCAAGCGTTACTGCCGTATTTCTAAAATTGACAGGAATGCTAATCCCGTAAGCTCCATACCCCATTAGATATAAAGGGTTTGAGCCGTCTTTTTTAAATAAAGATTTTTTATAGAATAAAGTAATCTGTACTTTTACGTCATCACTATCTGCAAATATTCTCTCTACTTTATACTCCTTCGGAT
>JAPYLE010000219.1 GCA_027293795.1 Rickettsia endosymbiont of Ixodes persulcatus | reverse complement strand
AGAGCACATCATCTAGAGCTTTGAATAGTTTCATTCTTAAATCGTAACTGTAACTGCTTGCCATAACTTATTTATTATTATTTGTAACATATATATTAGCATAGTATGTACCTATTTACTATGGTCTAGCTATACGCTATCAAACCCTGCAGTATTTACCGCTATAATATCGTTTTTATTAGCGTTCATCGCTATCGGTGCTTCCAAGCGAATAAGGTAGAGCTTGAGGTAAAGATATTAGAGGGTAAATATGCAATCTGAATATAAAATTGAGCTTGCCCCAAATGCTCAAAGGCAACTCAAAAAATTATCTAAATAATTATAACTTACTATATAATCCAAAAACTCGAAAATTTAAAACTACACAAAGATAGCTTATATAGTCAATTCAGCCCTATTTGCTGACAGGCGTAAGGAACAAAGCCTATAATAGAAAGTTCAAATCAATTGACTATACATCAGAATAGTAAGGAATTAGCAAGGATATATATTAAACAAGGAAAATCGCATTTTGATTGAAAAGGCAAAAAGAACTACACTACTATAGCTTGCATTAATTTAATGTATGATATTTTGACTATTTTCCGATCCATACAACAGAGCCAAGGACTGCTACAATAATAAATCTCTATTCATTTATCGGCGTTTCTAATAAAGCATGCTTCAGTACTTGATCAATATTTGATACAGATATAATTTCTAGGCTTTCTTTTATATTTGGCGGTATATCTTTTAAATCTTTGACATTCTCCTCCGGAATCAACACGGTTTTAATCCCTCCCCTACTAGCAGCTAATAACTTCTCTTTAAGACCGCCGATAGGCAAGACATTTCCTCTTAAAGTAATTTCGCCTGTCATTGCTACAGTGCGGTGTACGGGTATTTTAGTCATTAACGAAACAATAGTCGTAAACAAAGCACAACCGGCAGAAGGACCATCCTTTGGAATAGCACCTGCCGGTACATGAATGTGAATATCAAAATCTTTATAATTGTCGTATTTTAATCCAAAATTTGTTGATCTACTTCTAAAGCAGCTATAGGCAGCCATTACCGATTCTTTCATAACATCGCCGAGTTTTCCGGTGGTCTTTATTTCACCTTTCCCTGGGAATGCTAAAGCCTCTATAGTTAAAAGCTCTCCTCCTACTTCAGTATAAGCAAGTCCTGTAGTACTCCCGATTTGGTCTTCTTTCTCGGCAAGCCCGAAATTATATTTTTTAGCCCCTAAAAATTCTTCAAGATTATTACTATCTATGGCAATATGCTTAACCGTTTTATCTGCTAAAATTTGCTTTAGTGCTTTTCTAGTTAACGCTCCTATTTCACGTTCTAAAGCTCTTACGCCTGATTCCTTGGTGTAATATCTAATTAAATCTAAAATTGCCGTCTCGGATATAGTAATTTCATCTTTTTTGATTTTATGCATTTTAAATTGTTTTGGAACTAAATAATTTTTGGCAATTTGGAGCTTTTCTTCCTCCACATAACCAGAAATATATATTTTTTCCATTCTATCACTTAAAGCTCTAGGTAAATCATGAGAGTTAGCAGTAGCAATAAATATTACATTTGATAGATCATATTCTACTTCTAGATAATGATCCACAAAGTGACTGTTCTGCTCAGGGTCTAATACCTCAAGCAAAGCGGATGCCGGATCACCTCTAAAGTCAGAACTCATTTTATCGATTTCATCAAGCAGCATTACAGGGTTACTAGTCTTAACTTTCTTAAGTTGACCTAGAATTTTACCGGGCATTGATCCAAGGTAAGTTTTTCTGTGTCCCCTGATTTCTGCTTCGTCTCTAACACCACCGAGAGCAAATTTAGTGTATTTTCTACCCATTCCTTCGGCAATAGATTTTACAAGTGAAGTTTTACCGACTCCAGGAGGACCGATTAAACATAATATAGGCCCTCTAATTTTACTTGAACGCTGTAATACTGCTAAATATTCTATAATTCGTTCTTTAACTTTTTCAAGGCCAAAATGATCGCGATTTAAAATTTTCTCAGCTTGGTTAATATCTATTTTGCTATTATCATATTTACCCCAAGGCAGGCTAAGCAATGTCTCAAGATAGTTACGCGTTACTCCCGACTCCGCCGACATTTGGTTCATGGTACGGAGTTTCTTAAGTTCAGCTTCAGCTTTTTCTTTTGCTTCTTTTGATAATTTTAAACTTTTAATTTTTTTCTCGATATCGGCAAGTTCCGATTTATCTTCATCAAGCTCCTTTTGAATAGCTTTCATTTGTTCGTGCAGATAATAATCACGCTGCGTTTTTTCGATTTGCTTTCTTACTCTTTGCTGCAACGCTTGCTCGGTTTCTGAATTTACTATATTGGAAGTAAGTGTACTAATAACCGTAGTGATACGCTTAAAAGGACTAGTTTCTTCTAATAAATGCTGCTTTGCCTCAAGTGAAGTTATCAAATCTGAAGCTAATATATTTATAATATTTATGAAATTAGTGCTATTACTTATTTCTTTATTGATAGTTTCAATAATTTCCGCATTAACTTTCTTATCATTAATCGCATATTTACTAAATAGTTGTACTGCATTATCCACTAATGAACGCATGTTATTAACGTCAAATATTTCTTCATCCGGAATAATTTCGTAATTCGCTTCAAAAGCTTCTTCGTCTTTAATGTTACTCAGCTTTACTCTTGCTACTGCTTCTATTAAGATTTTTGCCGTATTATTAGGCAGCTTCACTATTTGGATAATCTTGGCAATTATACCTGTGTTATAAAGCTCGTGTTTATTAGGGTTTTCTTGATCAAATTTTTTCTGTAAAGTTACTAAAATATATTTACTATTATCCTCCTCGGAAATGGTAGTATGAGAGAGTGCTTGCAACGATTTTTGCCTACCCACAAAAACAGGAGCAGTTACCCCGGGGAATACTACCATATCTCGTAATACCATAAGCGGCAGGGATTTTTTATTCATCAATTAAAACCTTTTAAAATTTCTAATTATTAACTATATAATATAGTATAAACACGATTTCAAGCCATCTTTATTAATTATATTTATGAATTTATTACTACAATCCTCTCAAAATGTAGCAGCCGCACATAATAGAATAAAACAACATCTACATTTAACTCCGATCGTTCACTCCAAAAGCTTAAATGAGATGCTCGGTCACGAGATTTTTTTTAAAGTTGAATCATTACAAAAAACCGGTGCATTTAAAGTTAGGGGAGTATTAAATCATTTATTAGAACTAAAAGGGCAAGGAAAATTACCTGATAAAATAGTCGGTTATAGTACAGGTAACCATGGGATAGGTCTTGCTTATGCAAGTAAATTATTCGGTATTAAAACAAGGATCTATTTGCCATTAAATACTTCAAAAGTAAAGCAACAAGCAGCTCTTTATTACGGCGGTGAAGTTATATATACAAATACTCGGCAAGAAGCAGAAGAGAGAGCAAAAGAAGATACGGAGCAAGGATTTTACTATATGCATCCTTCCGATAGTGATTTTACGATAGCAGGTGCCGGCACGTTATGCTATGAAGCATTACAGCAGCTAGGCTTTAGTCCTGATGCTATTTTTGCCTCTTGCGGGGGCGGCGGTTTAATTTCCGGATCATATCTTGCCAAGGAATTAATATCACCGACAAGCTTGTTAATAGGTTCAGAACCTCTTATGGCTAATGACGCTTATTTATCGATTAAAAATAATAAGATATATAGATTTGATAATGCACCGACTACCATAGCAGACGGTCTTAAAACCTTGAGTATATCAGCTCGTACATTTGAATATCTGAAAAAGCTTGATCATTTTTATTTAGCAGAA
>JAPYLE010000218.1 GCA_027293795.1 Rickettsia endosymbiont of Ixodes persulcatus | reverse complement strand
AAGACATTGACAAAATTTTGTTATGAATTAAAAATTCCGTGTATTTCCGTAATAGGTAAAATTATTAAAGAAATGTCTGTTTTTTCAGGTATTGAAATAGAAAAAGAACAGAATTATAATTATAAATTCGATAAAACTTATTTTGATACGCTTAATGCTATAGATTATGCCATAAGACATGATGACGGACAAATGCTTAATGAGTTACCGGAAGCCGATATAATATTAATAGGCCCTTCTGACTTCCAAACACTCTTTTTGTACTATATTAAAATCCGTATAGCTTTTATTTTCATTAATTTGCAATAAATTTAACCTAGCTTCTCTTATCTCAATTAACCTATCTGGATTAATGACGAGTCCTACCACCAACTGATCTATATCTTTTTCTATAAAATCAGGAAAAGGACAATTATAAACATAAGGAATATTGGCAGCTTTTAGACCGTTATACGCTAAAAATACGGAGGTCGGAGTTTTGGAAGTCAGAAAAATTTGTGAGCAAAGAAATTGGCCGGTAATTGACGTATCTACTAGATCAATAGAGGAAACGGCGGCTTTAATAATGCGGATATATTATAATAGAAAAAATAAATATAATAAATAAAAAGATTTTCATTATTTACAAGTAGAAGCCTGTACTTTATAATTTTATTTATAAATATAGATGTTGTCCACATGGATCAGAAAACAACGCTATGTCATTCCCGCGGAAGCGGGAACCCAGAAAAAATTCGAAAATATAGGACTATTGAAATTTTTAAATTTATATAAAACTTTCTGTTTTCTTATTGTTAATGGGTTCCCGCTTCCGCGGGAATGACATAGAAGCCATATGGACAATACCACAAAAACATAAAGGACAAATATGGCAAATAACGTAACGGATAGCTCTTTCGAAAAGGAAGTATTAGAATCGGATTTACCAGTACTAGTCGATTTTTTGGCAGAATGGTGTGGGCCATGCAAAATGTTAACACCGATAATAGATGAAATCAGTAAAGAATTACAAGGCAAAGTAAAAGTAGTTAAAATGAATATTGATGAA
>JAPYLE010000217.1 GCA_027293795.1 Rickettsia endosymbiont of Ixodes persulcatus | reverse complement strand
ACAGAATAATGCTATTAGAATGGGATTATTATTATCATTGCCTGCTACATTCGGTATTATAATTCTATCTCATCCTATCATTAACATAATATATGAAAGAGGAGTTTTCACGAACCAAGATACTACAAATACCGCCGAGGCATAAGATAATATTGAAATAGCACCTTCAATAAAGCTAGCAATAGATTGCGATATAAAAAGATTCAATTGTTGAACGCCGGAGCTAATGGTCGCCGGTCCCATATTAATTAGAAGCTTTTTTACATCGGGGTCGCTTGGGTTAAAAATTATCGGAAAGTTTAAATCCGCTCTTTTCACGCAGATAAACATAAAAGAAACTTGTAATATTCCGGCAATTATTAAAGATAGACTGATTGAAATGGTAGATTCCATGTAATCATCTAACATTAAAGTACAGATTATTACGCATACGCTTAAAATAACCGGTGAGAAAGCAAACGCGGCAAATTTCTTTACGGAATTTAATATTCCGCCAAGTAAAGCCGTTAATGAAACAAATATTAAATAAGGTATAGTAATCCGGCATAAAAATACCGTAAGCTCAAACTTTTCCTTTTTACCGTGAAAACCGGGGGCAATAAACAGCATTAATTGCGGCATGAAAATTTGTATTAATGCTATTATGATTATTAATGTCAGCAGTAGAAGAGTAAAGACCTCGCCTGAAAAATTATTAGCAGCCCTTTTAGAGATCAGCATTTTTTCATTGTAAATAGGAATGAATACGCTTGATAATGCTCCCTCTGCAAAAATTCTTCTAAATAGATTTGGTAGTTTAAAAGCAATATTAATGCTGTCGCCCATAGGCGTAGAGCCAAATAATGATGCAATAAATTGCTCACGCACGAGGCCAAATATGCGCGAAATTAATGTGAAAAAAGCTACTACGACCCCTGAACGAAATAATGTCACTATTTATTCTTTTGTCCTATCTTTTAAAGCGATTGATGTCATTCCTCGGGTGGGGGCGTTGTTGCATGGATACCAAATAGTCATTGCGAGCGACTGTAAGGAGCGTGGCAATCCAGAGAAAGTAATAAAAAAATGCTAATTTATAGCATTTTTTACTGGATTGCTTCGTCAATTACTTCATAATTTTCCTCGCAATGACGAAAAAATCGATCCACGCAACAATGCCATGCAAGTCATGTGAGCAACGCCATAAATTCTTACTCCTGACTGGCCCTGTTTATACCTTCATTGATTAAAGCGTCTGCTTTTGCTTTATTTTCCCATCCGGTAACTTTAACCCATTTACCTTTTTCTAAATCTTTATAATGCTCAAAGAAATGAACGATACGTTTTCTAAGCATTTCACATAGATTATCTAGCTCTTTAATATGATCAAAAGTAATATCAAGCTTTGAGGTTGGTACCGCGATTATTTTCTCATCAAGTCCTGATTCGTCTTCCATAATTAATACGCCGACGGTTCTACACTTAATAACAGAACCGGGTACTACGGCATGATGAGATACGACTAGTACGTCTACCGGGTCACCGTCATTTGAAAGAGTATGAGGAATAAAACCGTAATTACACGGATAACTCATAGTGGTTTGCATAAAGCGATCAACAAAAACCGCTCCTGATTCTTTGTCAAATTCGTATTTGATTAGACCGCTATTCATCGGAATTTCGATAATTACGTTTATTTCATCATTATTTGCTTTTGCTTTTATTTTATCTATAAACATGTTTTTTATTTGGTTGGTTGTAATTTTTATATAGCTTTGATGTCATTTCTACATCTATTTTATGTCATTCCCGTGAGGCATTGTTACATAGATCAGTTTTTCCAGTATGTCATCCCGCGATCAAGTCGCGGGATCCAAAAAAACAACTTAAAGTACTATCATAATTTTAGTATTTTAAACTGGACCCCGTGGTCAAGCCACGGGGTGGCCTGATTCATCGGCCGGGCCATGGGTATGACAATATAATCACCTCGGAGGTCTGTAATTCTCGTCATGCTTTGCAAGCAATTGTCTTGCCATAAATTTCCCGTCCGATAATTGCCCGATAGCGATAATTCCTTGTCCTTCACGAAATAGGGCAGGGAGTACACCTTGGTATAATATCTCTAAATCCTTAATATTATCGGTAATAATAAAACTTATCTTATCAGCGGCAATTTTATTTATTGAGCTTGTTTTAACAAGTCCGCCGACTCTTAACTCTTTGCCTTGTCCTATTTCATTAATTTTTGACGGCGGCAAAAAAAATATTATATTATTCTCTAAATTATAAAGTATTATACCAATTCCTAAAAATGCTGAGCAGAAACAAATAATTATTGTTATTAATCTATTTCTTACTCTCTTTTGCATCAAATTTTTCTTGTTTTTTCAGTGACTTGTAGTTTAAAAAACTTGCGATTAGCAATATTGCTAAGACCAAAAAGGTAAATAAATATGCTAACGATATATAATAATTATTCATTTCTTAAAAATTCCATAATTTCCTTAGGTGAAGAATCTAAATAGAAATGTTTCAGATATTTTCCGTTTGCATCCATTAAATAGATAAAAGATGAATGATCAAGCATATAGTTCGGGTCATCATCGTCATTATTTACACGAGCATAGAAAACCTTGAATTTATCAGTTACATCTTTTATCTGTTGCTCGTTACCGGTAAGACCTATAAATTTCGGATGAAAATGTTTTAGATATTCTTTAAGTACTATAGGAGTATCACGTTTTGGATCAATAGTGATAAAAACAGGTAGAATATCTGTTTTATGTTTATTTAAAATTTCTACAATCTCCGTCATTTTATTTAGAGAGGTCGGGCATATATCGGGACAACTAGTAAATCCAAAGTAAATGAGACTTAAGTTGCCTTTTAACTCATCACTATTAAATATCTCTCTATTTTGGTCTATTAGCTCAAAATCACCGCCGATTTTTACGTTATCTTCATAGATATTAACTTGACCGGCAAGCGGTTTTTCAGGCGTTCTTAAAGATAGCAATAAATATAATGCTCCCACTCCTATTAATAAGC
>JAPYLE010000216.1 GCA_027293795.1 Rickettsia endosymbiont of Ixodes persulcatus | reverse complement strand
TATTCTAGTACATTACCTGAAATAGCAGATAAAAAAATGAACTTAGATCTATTCATCGAGCTTTAAATAACTTAATTACTAATTAGTTATTATAGACAAGTTACATCATTTATAAAGTCTAAAGTGTTAATCTCTTAGGGTTTAATTCCCCCGAAGCTTTGCTTCGTGATATGATGTATGGATGGAAGAGAGTAGGTACATACTATGCTAATATATATGTTATAAATAATAATAAATAAATTATGGCAAGCAAGTTACAGTTACGATTTAAGAATGAAACTATTCAAAGCTCTAGATGATGTGCTCTCAATTGTTAAAGCATGTAAAATATTCAATATAGGTCGTAACACTATATATAGATGGAAAACATAGAGATGAGAAAAAATTACACAACTATGTAAAGAATCAAGGTGCGGATCGACCATCATATAAAGCTTTTCATCAGAAGCAACTAAAACTTTTTTAGATACCTCGCAGCTCTGCTGCAAGGAGTATCATTTTTGGGGCAGGATTTCTTATAGATTCTAAAAATAATTTAGAAAGAGAAAGTCTTAGACATAGTGCTTTTTATCTTCATCAAGCTACCAAAAGTTTTTACAGTATTATTTTATTAGTTTTCTCAAATTACAAACCTAAATTGCATGATATAAAAAAGTTAGGTAGTAGAGCAAAAAATTATAATAGTGAACTATTGCAAGTATTTCCTATAGCAACGCCGGAGCAAGAAGAATGTTTTAGATTACTTCAAAAAGCTTATGTTGATGCAAGATATGATAAAAACTATAAAATTACTAAAGAACAGCTTTTATATTTAATCGCTAGAGTAGAAAAATTGAAATAAATCACTGAAAGAATCTGCTTGAAGCGAATTGGTCAATAATAAAGAACATTGTCATCTAGCTCATTTGTGGGCTTTGTTGCTAGACTGTCGCTGTCATTCCCGCGGAGGCGGGAATGACAATAAGATCTTTATCACTTTTAAGAAACACAAATTATAAATAAGTAGATATGATAAAGGAACTATTAAACCGTAATTTAACTCTGTTGCTAAAGTCAAATAGCATAGTGAAAGATGTAGAGTCTTATGTAAATCAATTTGGTTTTGAAAAGGTTTTAAAAGAAGCTATATCTCTTGATAGAGTGGATGTAGTAAATGGTTCAAATAAATTACGGGCAGTATCTACTACTGAATTATTTTCGGCATCTGCAAATAATGCCCTAAAAGTTGCTAGATGGTTAGTTGAAGAAAAAAAGCAGATGTTAATATGTGTAGTGATATTTTTAAGGACACTCCTTTAAATTCAGCTGCACGTAGTGGACATTATGAAGTAGTAAAATATCTAATATCAAAAGGAGCTGCAGTAAACGGTAACGAGGAGGCGTTGGTAGGATCATGAAGCTGTAAGCGGTAAATACTTGAATGTAGCAAAACTATTACTTGAGAAAGGAGCTGCAGTTGATCAAAGAAAATCCGGAGAAACACCTTTGCATGTGGTTGCTAAAACGTTCGGTGTACTTCTAAAGATATTCAAGATAATGAAATATATAAGCTGTTATTATCATATGGTGCTGATATCAGTGCAAAAGTAGAATTTAGAGGAGTGGGGTTTAGTATATATGATGGAAAAACGGTATCAGAAATATCAGAATTTAAAATAGCATTAGTCGGTGAAAGTAAAATAATAACAGAGCAATAATAATTTTTTGATGTCTTAATATATTTATAAACACGGTAGTTATTGACAAGTTTAGGAAAAAGTTTTATATTCCTCACAAGTTTAAGAAAAAGTTAATGGTATATGTCTAAAACTAAAGCAAAAACTGCTTCCAAAAATAACCCGACTTCTAGGGAACAAGCTAAAGAATATTTTCATAACGGTCAGAAAATCAAGCCGGTAAGGCTTGTTGCTGCTCAAATTTCTTTTCTAGCTGCTGAATATGAATCTTCCGGAGATTTAGTCGTAGGAAGTAACGGTCAACCATTACCTTGGGGACTAGTTAAAAGTTTATCTTAATATTTTCACTTCCCAAATCTCACTAACAAATAATCGGGGATGTAGCTCAGGGGTAGAGCATCTGCTTTGCACGCAGAGGGTCAAGGGTTCGATTCCCTTCATCTCCACCAAATATCTTTAGGCTTCTCAGTTGTCCTCAAATTTCTTTAAAAATCTATATGCTGCAAATAAACTAATTTTTCAAATTAAGTAAGTTTTTATTTATAGCTAAATATTTTACCATTAATCTCTTAGGGTTTAATTCCCCGAAGCTTTGCTTCGTGATATGATGTATGGATGGAAGAGAGTAGGTACATACATAAGAGCCATAATGTTACAGTACTTATTTATCATTTAGTAACGCCTGCAAAATATCGTAGAGC
>JAPYLE010000215.1 GCA_027293795.1 Rickettsia endosymbiont of Ixodes persulcatus | reverse complement strand
TAGCTATATCAAACAGAGTATGAGTCGTAAAGGCAATTGCTGGGATAACGCTGTTGCTGAAAGTTTTTTTCATACTATAAAAACAGAATTAGTGTATCAACATAAATTTAAAACTAGGGAGGAAGCAAAACATACTATATTTGAATATATAGAGGTATTTTACAACCGTATAAGAATACATTCTTCTAATGACTATCTATCACCAGTACAATATGAAGAAATACAAAAATGTGCATGAACAACTGTCTGGAAAAGTGTTGACACATCAGTGTTATTAATAGAACGATAGTAGTAACAACACAAACTACCATACTATAAATTTACTTTATAAACATAATTTTTTAGTTTTTATAATTGTTTACAACTAACAGAATAGAAGTCAAAAAAAGAAAAGCAATAATAAAATTATAAAGGTTTATGAAATTTCCAAAGTTTGAATTTTCATGATATAGTCTTTTTAAAATAAAATAAGTATTATAATCCGTGAAAGTAATTATTAAGCGTACTCATTATTTAGAAAAGATAACAACGCATTTTCAAGCCATAAGATTGTAGCTCTTTTAGGGCCAAGACAATGCGGAAAAACTACTTTAGCCCATCAATTTGCCGATAAGCAAAAAGATGTACATTTTTTTGATTTGGAAGATATAAGAGATTTAGCTGCCTTAGAAAACCCTTATATAGCACTTGAGGGTAAAAAGACTTAATTATTATTGATGAAATTCAAAGATTACCTGATTTATTTCCTACTTTGCGAGTTTTAGCAGACAAAGATGCAGGGCAGAGTTTTTTAATACTAGGTAGTGCTTCAAGAGATTTAATTAGACAATCTTCAGAAACACTTGCAGGCAGAATATCTTATATAGAAGTACATCCTTTTTCTTTATTAGAAGTAGATAATGTAGAACAATTACATTTTTTTGGTGGATTCCCAAATTGTTATCTCTATCCAAAAACAGGTTTTGACTGGTTAGAGCAATATATTAGGACTTTTTTAGAGCGTGATATTCCAAATCTTGGCTTCTCAATTCCGCCTGCTACATTACGTCGTTTTTAGACTATGCTTGCTCATTATCACAGAAATATTTTTAATGCTTCTGAAATTGGGAAATCCTTAGCAGTAAGCGATCATACTATAAAAATTATCTAGATATTTTATCAGGTACTTTTATGGTACGTCAATTATATCCTTAGTTTGAAAATATTTCTAAACGTCAGAAAAAACGACCTAAAATATATTTTACTGATTCAGGGATATTTCATCATTTAATTGATATTTATTCACCTGAGCAATTATTAAGAAATCCAAAACTAGGAGCAAGTTTTGAAGGATTTGCTCTAGAACAAATAATACGGATTTTTAATAAACGCAGCGAGGATTGCTATTACTAGGGAATATAGCTAGACCATAGTAAATAGGTACATACTATGCTAATATATATGTTACAAATAATAATAAATAAATTATGGCAAGCAGTTACAGTTACGATTTAAGAATGAAACTATTCAAAGCTCTAGATGATGTGCTCTCAATTG
>JAPYLE010000214.1 GCA_027293795.1 Rickettsia endosymbiont of Ixodes persulcatus | reverse complement strand
TGAAGCTGATGCACGTGCTGCTTCTCTATATTCTGCCATTGCATATTGTTCCACATATTTAGACCTATCGGTGCTTTAATATTCGGTTGGATAGGAGATACTATAGGTCGTAAGGCAATGGTCATTATTACAACTTTTTTTAATGTCGCTTTGTTGTCTTATAATGGCTAATTTAAAAACTTATGCCGAAATTGGTATTACGGCAACTTTTGTAGTAATTGCGTGTCGGATCGATCAGGGGATGTCTTCTATGGGGGAGGTAGTAGGTCCCGAGCCTTATCTAACCGAATATTAAAGCACCGATAGGTCTAAATATGTGGAACAATATGCAATGGCAGAATATAGAGATGAGAAAAAATTACGCAACTATGTAAAGAATCAAGGTGCGGATCGACCATCATATAAAGCTTTTCATCAGAAGCAACTAAAACCTTTTTAGATACCTCGCAGCTCTGCTGCGAGGAGTATCATTTTTTTTAATTTTTTTAAATTGACTTTTACTTTTATATAAAACAGTATGGTTCTTTATTAATTTTAACTAATTTGTAAAGAAAATATGTTAAGTTACTCAAAAGAGCAAAGAAGTTTAGCCCGTAATCAAAAAGAAGCTATAGGGTTACTATCAATAGGTACATTTCTTGAATATTTTGATCTCATGTTCTATGTACATATGGCGTTACTTCTTAACGAGTTATTTTTTCCTGAAGCTGATGCACGTGCTGCTTCTCTATATTCTGCCATTGCATATTGTTCCACATATTTAGACCTATCGGTGCTTTAATATTCGGTTGGATAGGAGATACTATAGGTCGTAAGGCAATGGTCATTATTACAACTTTTTTAATGTCGCTTTGTTGTCTTATAATGGCTAATTTAAAAACTTATGCCGAAATTGGTATTACGGCAACTTTTGTAGTAATTGCGTGTCGGATCGCTCAGGGGATGTCTTCTATGGGGGAGGTAGTAGGTACCGAGCCTTATCTAACCGAAATGATAAAAATTCTTCAACGTTATTGGGTGGTGGCTTCGCTTGTTGTTTTTGTAACTTTAGGTGCAACCGTAGTATTGGTAGTGGGAACACTTGTTACTTCTTTTGGATTTGATTGGCGTATTGCATTTTGGTTTGGAGCAGCTATTGCTATAGTTGGTGCTGTTGCAAGGACAAATCTTAGAGAAACTCCGGATTTCATTGATGCAAAAAGACGAATAAAGAAAACTGTAGCACAAGCGGGGATAGATAGTAATCGGCTAAAATCAAGCCCTATTTGGAGTGAAAGAATTAATAAAACAACAGCAATAGCTTTCTTTTTTGTACACTGTGGAGCACTGTTATGGTTTTATATTGTTTATATTTATTGCGGTAATATGCTAAAAACTCATTTGATTATAGTGCTGCTCAAGTAATTCATCGCAATTTTATTGTTTGTGGTACAGAATTAATAAGTACAAATAATTGTTACTTATTTAGTTTGTAAAATACATCCTTTAAAAGTCCTTAAAGTAAGATTAATAATATTTTCTATTGTGCTATTACGTTCCCAGGAGTTTCGCACTTAGCAGAAAATATGTTAATCTAACAAAAAAGAGTTTTAGTTAAGATGGCAAGATCAAAATGTAGCAAAGACTTATATAAATCATTTTTACAAGCAAGTAGCGTAAGATATAGTGGTAAAGCATTA
>JAPYLE010000213.1 GCA_027293795.1 Rickettsia endosymbiont of Ixodes persulcatus | reverse complement strand
TCCTATAGAACATTATTGGTTTAAGATTAAGAACGAAATAAGAAAAGTTACGGGGCAATTCAAAGATATCAGTATGGCTGTAGAACACGTACTAAAGTTTATTTAACTGTACCTATTTCCTATGGTCTAGCTATACCTTATAATAATAGGAATTACTATCATCAACTCCTACTCTTTCTCCCATGGATGATATACCTTGCACTATACGACATATAGTTACTATCCAAGCAGCACTAGCACCTACCTTGGGCATAAGTAGGAAGATTAGCTATGACGATGCAAGCAACCGACATTAAAATAGTGGTAATAATAACTGTGGATTTCCGACCTCTATATTATCTCCTATCCAGCCAAATAATAGAGCTCCCAAGGGTCTAAAAATAAAAGTAGAGCAAAAAAGAAAAAGCTGCAAGAAGTCGATTAACGTGAGTATCGTATTGCGGAAAGAAAAGCTCATTAAGTAGTACTGCCATATGAACATATAGCATAAGATCAAAATACTCTAAAAAAGTACCTATAGATAATAAGCATATAGCCCGTTTTGTTCTCTATTTAAACTTTTTTGTTCTTTTTCATATCCCAGCACAATTTTTTCTAAAAAGTTAAATTATAAAAAGATCATATTGGGAAGATTTAAAGTCAAAGAAAAAGTTACAATATTTTATGACCATACTTATTTAAAACTTCTTTAACTAATGAAGTGGTTATTTTTCTTTTGGAAGTTAGAGCAAATTGATTGATATTCTCTAATATTTCTATAATTTTAGAATATTCCCTAGGTAAATTTACTAAAAGAAAATCTATTATTTGCCTGGATATTATTACTGAAGAAATAGAAAAATGCTTAAATATTAGAACTTTGATTAATTCATCATCAGGGGAATTTAATACTGTACTAAGCACTGATTTAATACGTGAAGATAAATCGGGTAAAGCAAAATTTCTGCTTTTATCAAATGAGGTAAGTAAAAGATATTTTTGTTTTTCATTAATAATATTAAATATATGAAGTAATGCCGGCTCTTGCCAGTTTTCAATATCCTCAATAATAAAAGCATTATATTTTTCTAAAATTTCTTCATTAAAAAAGATATCTTTAATAATATAGGCATTGCTTAAATTTTGCCATATTTTGGTTAAATAAGTTTTGCCTGAAGAAGAAGGACCTTTAATTAATAAAGTAAATTTATAAGGATTAACGCCAAAGCCGTGCTGCCAATTTTGTATAATATTATAAGCTTGATCGTTAGAACTAGAAACAATAAATTCATCAGGATGATATTTATTAGGAGTAGTAAAGCGAAATATATATTGCTGCATTTATTAATCCTTAGCAGCGTTGTTCTAGGTTGAGGGTGTCATTCCCGCGAAAGCGGGAATCCAGAAAAATAACCTTAATACTGATACAAAAATTACACATTAATTGACAAAATAAACCTAAAAAAACAAGTTTTTTATAGGTTTTACTGGATTCCAGCTTTCGTGGGAATAACATTGATCGCTTTTTAAAAATCATACAACAATACTGTACTTATCCCTCTAATCGGTAGAACTTACTGGATTTATAAAATTTAATTAGATTCAAGAGTAAAATTTTAGTAATGCCTGCAATCGGTATGGCAAAAAATATTCCAATAATTCCAAATAAACTACCGCAAGCAAAAATTGAGAATATAATCCAAAGCGGATGCAAACCTATTTTATCACCGATAATTTTAGGGGTTAAAATATAAGATTCACAAATATTCCCGACTAAATAAATCATCATTATATATAATAATTTTGCAGTCATGCCGAAAGTTAAATAACCGATAATTAGAGTCAAGAGAAACGATATAAAAGTACCGATAAAAGGAATAATAACTAAAAACCCTGTTAAAATGCCAAGTAAAAGAGCAAGATCAATACCTATTACGGTAAATGCAATACTATAATAAGTAGATAATAATAAGCAAATATTTAGCTGTCCTCTTATGTAAGCAGATAACAGATTATTAATTGCCAATAATATTTCAAGGATTTTTTTTCTGCTTTTTATAGGTAATAATAATTTCATATTTTCAATAATATTAGTCCAGTCACGTAGGAAATAAAATAATATTATAGGTATAAGTAAAAATAAAACAAATATGTTAATAGTGATAATAGTATAACGCCAAAAATTATTAGCAACACTACCAAGTATAGTAAATATACTATTTATAAAATTGCTTAAAGAATTCTTGATTTTATCGGCAATATCCGGTTCTATCGAATAAATTTTTGCCATTATAGGCGGCAATATTTCTCCTTGAAAATAATTTTTATATTTCGGAATATTATTTATAAAAGTAAAAATTTGCCCATAAATTATCGGTACTAAAATAGTTAAGCTTAAGAAAAATATGCTCAAAAATATTAGATAAATTATGCTCGATGCAAATTTATTTGATATTTTAAATTTTGATGCGATAAAATCGATAGCAGGTTGTAGTAAGTAAGATATTATAAACGCAATAAAAAATGGTTTTACTGCATCTGAAATTAGCATAAAGCCGCTTATAAAAAGCCCTAAAAAAACTAGCCAAAATATAGCGGTTTTACTCATGTTATTCTTCTTGCTGAGGTTTTTTAGTAACCTGCACGGTAGCAGGGCGAAGTAGCCTATCTTTAATTTTATATCCTGATTGCATTAAAGTAATAACGCTATTCGGTGCATACTCCGTATTATCTATTTGTGAAATTGCATTATGTAGATTATAGTCAAACATTGATCCTATTTCCGGCTTTATTTCTTCAATATGATGTTTATGAAAGATTTTGTCCAGCTCATCTTTAGTCATCTGAACGCCTGCAATAATATTTGTGACTTCTACATCAAGATTTGCCGGTTTATGTTCTAATGCTCTTGAAAGATTATCACTAACATTTAGTAGCTCTTTAGCAAATGTAGCAATCGCATAATCTTTTGCTTCGTCACGTGCTTTTTCTAAGCGCTTTCTTGTATTGTCTATTTCGGCAGTAGTTCTTATTAGCTTATCTTTTAGCTCTTCAATTTGTGCTTTTAACTCTATTATTTCCTCGTTATTGTCAGCACTTAGTACTTCTTTTATTTCTTCTTCGTTATTTTCTATATTATTATCCGTCATATTATCTACTTTTTATTTTTAGGTTAATAAGATATAATAAAAAATCTAAAATTTTCAATATAATATTATAGTATTATGAGACAGTCAGGAAGAAAAAGCAACCAATTACGTCCTATTTTATTAGAACTATCACCGCTTGTTAATGCAGAAGGTTCGTGTCTTATTAAAATAGGTAATACACATGTCATGTGTAGTGCTACTTGCGAAACTACTGTGCCGCCGTTTTTACGTGGGCAGAATCAAGGCTGGGTTACTGCTGAGTACGGTATGCTTCCAAGCTCTACATCACAGCGTATTAAAAGAGAAGCGGCACTCGGAAAACAAGGCGGAAGAACACAAGAGATACAGCGTTTGATAGGTAGGGCGATGCGATGTGTAATTGACCTAAAAAAACTTGGTGAAAGACAAATTATTATAGACTGTGACGTTATTAATGCTGACGGCGGTACTAGAACGGCAGCAATAACAGGAAGCTACGTAGCATTGCACCTAGCTATTAGATCATTAATGAAAAAGAGAATTTTAAAAGTAAACCCGTTAATTAGCCAAATTGCAGCTATTTCTTGCGGTATATATAAAGGGGGGCGATACTAGATTTGGATTATTTAGAAGATAGTGATGCCGAAGTGGATAGTAATTTTGTGTTTGCAGGTAACGGTAATTTAATGGAAGTACAAGGCACGGCAGAGAAAAATCCTTTTTCCGAAGAGCAATTTTTAGCAATGTTAAAACTTGCTAAAGGCGGTGCAGTGGAATTGTTTAAACTACAAAATCAGGTACTGCTTGGGTCTTAATATATGGATCTAAAGAAGTCCTCGATGCCATACCGTGGCTTTGACCCTGCTTTGTACGAACGTTCAGTATGTCATTCCCGCTTTCGCGGGAATCCCAAAAATAACCTTAATATTGGAAATATATTTGGTAAAATAAACATATAAAAAATAAGTTTTTTTATATCAGGAGTTTTGCACTTAGCAAAATTGCGTATCAGCTAGAAGCCATCTAATGTTGTTCTGAATTGATGTTTTTATAACTTCCCAATTTTGTTGATATAAAGTAATTTTTTTATTTATCCTTCTTTTGTTCATA
>JAPYLE010000212.1 GCA_027293795.1 Rickettsia endosymbiont of Ixodes persulcatus | reverse complement strand
AAGAATATGTTGATTTGTCGAAAGTTTTCCAGACAATTTGTTAAGATATTAGCTTAGAGTTAGTTAAAGTACAATTCATGCACTTTTGAAATAACATTGAACTCTCGAACAATTAACCTATTATATGGTCATAAACCTAATGAGTAATCCTTACCTCAACTTGATCTATACTGTTTGGTATTATGGTGCACCATGGAGGTTCGCAATTATTGGTTATTACTTAGCACTTATAGTAGCTCAAATATTTTTGAGCTTAAGTCCATATGCATTTGGTCGAGTTGTCGATGAATTGCAGCATTTTAAGCCTGGACAACTGACTCAAATAATATTTTGGTTGCTTGCCGGAGTTGGTCTAATGTTATTATTTTGGTTATTTCATGGTCCTGCAAGAGTTGTTGAAAGGAATGTCGCTCTAAAAATTCAACAAGCGTTTAGACTAAATATTTATAAACAATTAATGCATTTACCACTAAAATGGCATCAAGATCATCATTCTGGTAACATTATTACACGCATTAATCGTTCATCAGCAGCTATATACCGCTTCGCAGATAATCAATTCAGCTATATTCATACAATAGTTAAATTTGTAACCGCAATGGGGTTTTTACTTTGGATTTCACCACCCTTAGGTTTTATCAGTTTTTTTTCTTCTTTATTTGTAATGATAGTGGTGATTTTATTCGATAATAAATTAGTACCACTCTTTAATACTGAAAATGAAGTTGAGAATCACATTGGTTCTGTATTCTTTGACTACATTAGTAACATAACAACGATACTAACGTTACGTTTAGGTAAATTAACACATAATAATTTATTTGAGCACATGATGTCTATTTGGCCATTTTTCCGAAAAAGAGTAGTTTTAAATGAGATTAAGTGGTTCTCAATGATGATTTTGTTCACTATTGTTCAAACCATAATTTTGGTTAGTTATGTAGTTCATACTTTAAATAAAACGGAAACAATTATGCTAGGCGTCGTAGTCATGATTTTTCGTTACCAATGTGATATTAATGATGTATTCCAAGCTTTAAGTACTCATTATGGAGAAATTGTACGTATGAATACAGATATCAAAAGCATACAACCTATTCTAGATGATATTAAAAAATTAACACTTTTACCTAAAAGTTCAGCAACTGTTAAACAATGGAATGTCATTGAAGTAAAAAATCTAACTTTTCACCATGCTTCAGAAGCTGTTAGGTATGTCCAAATTTTTAATCGAATTGAGTTTAAGATAAGGCGTGGCGAAAAAATTGCTTTGATTGGATTAAATGGCGGAGGTAAAAGTACATTGATGAATCTATTGTCCGGACTTTATACCCCTTCACATGTGGATCTTAAAATTGATGAGGTTCATTTCAATTCATTAGAACCCCTTCAAACAATTACTACTCTGATACCTCAAGATCCAGAAATATTTGAAAATACAATAGCGTTCAACATTACAATGGATCTTTCAACAGAATTAGATAAAATTCATCATGTTGTAAAACTCTCTGGTTTTTCAAATGTTCTTGACACCTTACCAACTGGTCTTAAAACAGATATTCGTGAAAAAGGGCTAAATCTTTCAGTTGGTCAAAAGCAAAGATTGGCTCTGGCACGTGGGCTATTTGCTGCACGTTTTAGCTCGCTTATTCTAATGGATGAGCCTACTTCTAGTGTAGACTTACCTACAGAACAAGAAATTCTATTACAAATTATAAATGATTTTCCAGAATCAGCTATGATTATTTCATTGCATCGGCTACACCTTTTGCCCAACTTTGATAGTGTTATTATGCTAAATAATGGAAAAGTTATAGCTAGTGGATCTGTTTCCATGTTACTTAATAAGTCCGGTCCAGTACGTGATCTATGGCAAGCATATAAACAAGACTATAGTAAAACTAAGAAAGACTTGAAAATACTATAAGGTTCTGTCGCATCTATTGCTAAGTTCAGTGATATAGAGTATAAGAAGCGCAAAATTAGAAATATGCCATTCCATATATCGCCAAAACTCTTGAGATATTTCAAAGGATTTTGCTCATCACCTGAAATAATAATGCTATTTGTGTATATGAGGTGTAGATTTTCGTTAAGTTATAGAGAACTTGAAGAGATGGCAAGTATTAGAGGGGCTAAAATAGATCATGCAACTCTTCAAAGATGGTTAATTAAGTTTTCTCCTTTGATAGATCAAGAGATTAGGCAACGTAAGAAAGCGGTTGGAAATGGCTGGAGAATGGACGAAACATATATTAAGGTAAATGGTAAATGGAAGTTTTAGTTTAGATCTAAATAAGCGCTTAGCAATTAATATTGATCAGACTCTTTTTACACAAGAGGCAGCATCAATATGAATAAAAGAACCTCACCAAGAAAAAAAGCTCTACAATTAGCTAAATACCTAAGATCTGAGTCACCGGATTATGGTTACTTACGTACTGTATTTATGTATTTAAGGCAAGAATTAGAAGTGGCTGTTACTGTCCAACCTAAAAAATTACCCTATGTTCCAACTGAAGACGAAATACAGAAGTATTATGATATAATATGGAAAAGTAAAAATATACAAGACATTATAATTATCAAAGTATTAATATATACAGGTATAAGAGTAAGTGAGCTGGTAAGGCTAAAAAAGCCTGATGTTGACTTGAATGGATGTCAAATTAGAATCATTGCTGGAAAAGGAAAAAAAGACAGAATAGTACCGTTTCCAAAAAGTTTTCGGGAAACATTGGCAATGTATATCACTAGCACCGCAGAGCACAAGACTTCTTACCTATTTGAGTCAAGTTGGAAGAAACCATATTCTGATAGAGGAATTAGAAGGATATTAGAAAAATATAGTAATTTGACAGGTATGCAACAAAACATTTCTCCACACAAATTACGTCATTTTTTATTTACTTGGCTTAAAAAAAGAGGAATAGACGATGCCCTTATTCAACCATACTCTGGTCATGAAACCCGCAAGTCTCTAGAGATTTATTCGAAATTATCGTTATCGGAAGCTCAAAAAATATATGAAGAAAATATAAAAAATTTTCCTGTTTAAACTCCTCAACTTTTCCGCCCCTTGCACGATCTTTAGTATTGGGCCTTCTTGAAGAAGATTTATATTTATGAGACTTAGCTAATAAATTAGCCTTCCTTCTTCTACCAATAGCCTGTTCATCAGTCAATTTATGACATATAATCCGTAGCTTAACTTTTGCTTGTTTACCTAAAAGTACATCTTTTGATAAAAAGAATTTATTATCTAATAAGTTTAATAAATCAATTTTTTCCTCAGTGATAGGGTCATATATATTAGTATCTGCTTTATAACGACTAATAAAATATACACCAAGTTCGATAATTTGAATAAATGAAGCTGGGACAAAATAACCTAAATCAGATATTAATAAGTCCTTAGTATATATGTTTGATAAATGTTCTCTATATCCTTGATCAGCCCTTATACCTCCTGTTATATCGACTGTCTCTAACGATTGATTTAAATAATCAAATACTACCTGTAATTTAAGAGAAGATTGCACTGTACTACTACGCCCCTTATAGCAAGCACCGCAACCTTTATACATATCCGCCACATTGGCAGGTAGAATAACATGGCTACTATCCAATAATTTAACACTATTAAATTGCTGCAAAATGTTGCAATCAAGCGTCATAGTATTTCTAAATAATTTCAAGCATTGTTCATACATTGACTGCATAAATTTTACTGCCCCGCCTATGTGGGAATGACATCGAAGCATTAGGCTATCCCAAGCAATTCTTTTTAGGCAATGCCAATATAATAACTGTTTCAAATCTCAATTTCTACAGCTTTTTATGGGGTAGTAAATTACACAAGTTTTAGTAGAGCTTGGGGAAAGAACTCTATTATAGAATGCCAATAATCATTTATCAAAAGTACAGAATCTAAACCAATCTCAGGCTTAGGTTCTGTGAAAATTTCTAATTGATTTGCTATTTTGAGCTATTTTTTAGCGAAAATTATAAGATTTTTGTTGGAATAATGAACCCTATTTCAAAAAAATCTTATAATTTGCAGCAAATAAAGAGTCAAAATTAAATCTTTTTAGAAATCTCCACAGAACTAGGATATTTTATCCTAAATTCGCATTTAGAAAGTGGTGCCAATGTGGGGATTTGAACCCCAGACCTACGCATTACGAATGCGTCGCTCTACCCAGCTGAGCTACATCGGCTGAAATATCATTATATTATGTGCTGAATTAGAAATTGTAACTTAATGTTGTATTTCGCGGTATACGTGGTTAATATGTCATTCTAGCTAAAAGCCTGGATTCCCGCTTTTAGCTAGAATGACATATAGAGGCCATACAACAATGTTTTAATCACGGCATTTTTAAAGATGCGTCGCAAATCTTAAATGGAAGTGCTGCGTATCATCATATTTTTTCTTCTTTACCGGAAATCCCCAGTCCATTCTAATCGGAGCAAAACGCGTTACCCACATAAAGCCGAAACCAATGGAAGCTCTAAGCGATTTATCATTATAAAAACCGTTTGGAGTTTCATAGCGCTTTTTATTTAAACCCACACCCCATACGCTTCCTAAATCCATAAAGACTGCCCCCATTAAATTAAACTCTTTAGGAACAGGAGTCGGGAAATTAAGCTCTGTTGAGAATGTATAATATCTCCCACCGCCAAGTCCCTCATTAGTGTTCTTTTCACGAGGTCCGACACCGCCGCTTGCAAAGCCTCTTAAACTATAATCACCCAAATTAAAACGATCTGAAATTCTAACGATTTTTCCTCCAAGCCCTGCAATATCACCGCCGGAAGCAGATAATTTTAAAGTAAGCTTATTATGTATGAAAGATTTATAATATTTACCGTCAACTTCATGCTTTATATATTTGTTATCACCTCCAACGCCGGCAAATTCTTGTGTACCGCTTACTAAATAACCGTTCTTTGGAACAATTTTGTTATCGGTATGATCATAAGTAATAGTATGTCCTATAGCGGAAGTAATGAATTTCCCCATTTGCTCCTTTAAGAATATTGAGGTTGACGGAGTTGGTGCACTTAAAATATCACGTTTGATTAAATAATCTATTTCGTGACCTAAATCCTCTTTAATTTCATAACCGAGAGAGGTTTTGACTCCTATAGAGTGTAACTTATAGCTTTGATCAGTTGTATTTAATACACTAGCACCGCGTCCGATATAGTTTCTAAATGCGTTTACACTAAGTGATAAATCACGATTTAAAAAATGCGGTTCGGTAATACCGCCGTAATAGCTTGTACTGTTTTTACTTACTTGTACACCGGCATTAAGCAGTTTACCGGTACCTACTAAATTACGCTCTAAGAAAGAAAAACGACCAAATAAACCGCCGGCAGTATTATATCCTAAATCAAAACCTATAGAGGAAGTAGATTTTTCATCAACTTCAACATTAACGTCATACTTATCTTTAGCTTTAGTTGGAACTAAGCTAATTGCTACTTTCTCAAAATAATCTAAATTTCTAAGATTACGCTCACCTTTTTCAATATATGAACGGTTAATTATATCACCTTCCTCTGTTTTAAACTCTCTTCTTATAACATGGTCTTCAGTTTTAAGATTATTAATAATATTAATTTTATTAATATAGACCTTATCGGCTTTCTCAATAATAAATTTAATATCTGCAGTATGATTAGCATTTTTCATTATATCCGGATAAACATTTACCGCAGGATAACCGGAAGCCGTAAAATATTCTCCGATTTTTTCAGCTATATCATCAACCGTTTTCATATTGAAAACCTTGCCTTGCTTAATATTAACAATTTTATTAAGTGGAGTTATATCTATATTAGTTAATGTGCTATCTATTGTAACATTACCGAAACTATATTTCTCTCCTTCTTCAATGGAATATGTAAGGGTGAAATATTCTTTAGTATTATTGAGTTCTGCCGATGCCGAAATTACTCTAAAATCTGCAAAACCGACAGATTGATAAAATTCTCTTAGTAATTCTTTATCATACTCCACCCTATCAGGATCGTAAGTATCGTTACTTTCTAAAAAACGAAACCAACGAGATTCTTTAGTTAAAACAATAGATTTAAGTTCTGAATCACTATAATTTTCATTACCGCTAAAATAAATATATTTAATAACGGTTTTTGGTCCTTCTGCGATATCAAAAATAACCTTAACTCTGTTGTTTTCTAAATTCTCAATTTTAGGTGTTACCATAGTAGAAAAACGTCCACTACGTTTATAAATTTCTAATATTTTCTTTACATCTAATTCAATTTTAGCTTGGCTAAGAGATTCACCCGACATTGTATAAATTTCTTTAGCAAGCATATTAGTTTTGATTTTAGAATTACCGCTAAATACTACGCTACTTATAAAAGGCGTTTCCGTAACGTTAACTATTAAATCACCCTCATTTGTTATATACATATTTATATTTCTAAAAAGTGAGGTGGCATATAAACGTTTTATTGCCTCATCTTCTTTAGAATTATTGTAAGTTTCTCCTACTTTGAGCTTTAAATAGCTCTCAATAGTAGAACGCTCAACCCTGTGATTACCTTCGATAGTTATTTTACGAATTACAGTGTCGGCTAATGAAATATGATAATAAAAAATCGTTAATAATAAAATTGTTAACTTACTAATTGATCTGATTTTCACTTAAAACCTTCTTTTAAGATTTAATTTAAATTTCTTTACGTTATATATGTTAATATAGGTAAATTGTTATATTAGTTCGAAAAACATTGTATGTCATTCCTGCGAAAGCGGGAATCTAGTAGAACCATATAAAAAACTAGTTTTTTATATGGTTATTTTACCAACTATGTAATTATTTGTAATAATATTAAGGTTATTTTTTTGGATTCCCGCTTTCGCAGGAATGACATAAAGTTCTCCTATACTAATGCATTCAAACATAATTAATGTACTCCACTATAGTGGATAATATTAGTCAGAGCAAGTAAATCTATTATTTAAGAAAATAAATTTTGTATATCGTTGGAAACAGATATTATAACAAGAAAAATTATTATTGCCGCTCCTAATTGTAACAAAATATTTTTAGTTTTAGGATTCGGTAATTTACCGGTAATTGCTTCATAGAGTATAAATGTCAAATGTCCACCGTCAAGAACCGGTATGGGTAGTAAGTTAAGTAACCCTAAATTAACGGAAAGCATTGCTATAAATAATAGATACATTTGGGCTCCTTGAGCTATAGATTTTCCTGACTCTTTAGCAATAGCTACCGGCCCTCCTATCTCATCGAATGAACGTTTTCCTACAATCATTTGTGATATTGCTTTTAGAGTTAAAGCGGACATATCTATAGTGGTATTAATAGCCTCCCAAAATCCTGTTAAAATTCCTATTTTAGTATGAATATGTTCATTTTTAGCTACAATACCGATGCGGAGAGTTTTCTTAACCTTCTTTTCTTCGGGAGGCGATATAATTATTTCATGGGGCATTATATTAACGGTAAATTCTTCATTTTTTCTTTCTATAGTTAAAGTAGAAGAACTAAAGCCGTTAATTAATATTTCTTTCTGCACGTCCCCGAAATCTTTAACAGGTTTATCGTTAACCTTAACAATTTTATCTCCTTCTCTTAAGTCTGCTCTCTCTGCCGGTGATGAAGCTACTACATCACCTATTATAGGAGGAATCTCTGTTTTTCCAAAGTAACAATAAAAACCTGCAAATATTATTATGGCAAGTAAATAATTAATGAGTGGACCTGCTGCAACTATTAAAAAACGTTCTAAACAAGATTTAGCATAAAAAGCTACTTTTTCATTAACTTCTTTAGCATTAGTCATAAGAGTACGATCATAGCCGTAAATCTTGACGTAGCCGCCGAGCGGTACAAGGCAAATCTTCCACCTAACTCCTTTTTTATCGGTAATACCTATTAGTTCTTTACCGAAGCCTATCGAGAACTCCTCAACTTTTACATTAAAATATCTAGCAACCGCATAATGTCCAAACTCATGGATAAATACCAAGATACTAATTGTTATAATAAATCCGACTATAGATAACATAAAATTTTTATAAGTTTACTAATAAATTATTTTAAGGTATAAGTTGCAAGGTTATAGGTATCATTCCGTCATTGCGAGTGATATTGTTGCGTGAATCGAAAAATGTGTTCAGTGTTATACCGTGGCTTGACCACGGTATCCAGAAAAAAATCAAAAAAAGACTGAATCCCACGATTAAGTCGCGGGATGACAAACAATGAGAAACTCAAACTACGCAATAATACTCCCTCACAATGACGAAAATTAAATTTTAAAATTCTTTTCTCTATGGGTTCAAATAAAATTAATAAAAAGTCAATTGCACGTATTGCAGCAGTGCAGGCTATGTATCAACATATATTACAAGATAATCAAGATATGGAAGATATATTGCAGAACGTACTTTCTTTTTATCAAAATAATAATTCTATAACAGATTTACCGGAGAATTTAAAAATATCATTAAGTATAAGTCATTTTAAAATGCTGGTAAAGTCAGTATTTGAAAATATTAATAAACTAGATGAAATTATCGACAATCATTTAACAAATGATAAAGATCCTGCACATATGCCGATCTTACTCCGAGCTTTATTTCGTGTTAGTATATGTGAGCTATTATTTTGCCCTACTACGCCTACTAAAGTAGTAATCAACGAATATACGGACATAGCAAATGATATGTTAAATGAACACGAGATCGGTTTTGTTAATTCCATATTAGATAAAATAGCAAAAGAAAATAAAAAAATCCCATGACAAATAACTTAAGCGGTTATAGAAATAAATTTGTTAGAGTTAAGACTTCTAAAAAACGTACCGTCTCCTCTAATAACTGGCTCAGACGCCAATTAAATGATCCGTATGTTGCAAAGGCACGTACCCAAGGCTTTAGATCAAGAGCTGCGTATAAACTGCTTGAAATTCATGAAAAATTTAAACTTTTTACTCCTAATATGAAAGTTGTTGATTTAGGAACAGCTCCTGGCGGATGGAGCCAAGTAGCTTCCAAGCTTATTAAAGCTTCGGATAATAGTCTAAATAATAAAATAATCTCTATCGATTTATTAGCAATCGAACCTATTGTCGGAGTTGAGTTTTTTCAAAAAGACTTTTTTGAAGAAGATACGGAAGAATTAATTATTCAGGCTTTAGATGGGAAAGCTGATATAGTAATGAGTGATATGGCATCAAATACCATAGGTCATAAAGCTACCGATCATATCAGAACCCTATTTTTATGTGAGCAAGCTTTTGAATTTGCTTTAAAAGTTCTAAAATCTTCAGGTCATTTTATTGCTAAAATCTTTCGCGGCGGTGCAGAAAACGAGTTATTAAATAAAGTGAAGCGTGAATTTAGGACGGTGAAACATTTTAAACCTTCATCCAGCCGTAGCGAATCCACTGAAATCTATTTAGTTGCTCTAAATAAGAAATAAAAAATTACCCTCAATAATTGAGGGTAATTTAAGCTATAATACTGAAATTATGATTTGGTTACAGAAGATGACGCTTCTCCTAATGAGACTACTATCCAGTCGCTATCAAGTTTCTCTATAAGTAGGATTATTAACTATATCTTCATTTGTACTTAAAATAGTAGAAATTATATTTTTATTAGCTTCTACTATATTTGAAGCAGTATCAGCTGCACCTCTTACAAATCTAGCTATGCCAAAAATAATGTTGTCTAACATACAATTTCTATACTATTATACGAGGTTATGTTACCTATTTGTTTAACTTCCATAGCACAATTTTGTTGTAAATCACTATATCCCCAATGATGCATATCTACTCCAACCATACTAGAGTACTCATCTTCAACATAAGTATCTAATAAAAATACATCTTTACCATGACCTGAAATAGCTTTAAGCTGTTGGGTATATTCATTATTTTCTAATATTTGCTGTTCCCAATCAGCTATAGGTAAAATAATCTTATCTTCTAAATTAGCAAAATTCTTTAACTTATGATTATCAATCCCTTCCATCATTTTATTAATGCCTAGATATTCTGAAGCTTTTTGAACAACAGAACCAACCATATTATATAAATATGATCCCCACTCTTCTGCTTTTGATGATTCTGACTTCTCGATATTATTTACTTTCGGTAGAACTAAGTGTATTTTACCGGAATGATTATTGGTAGTATTAATAATACTAGGTTTTGTATTATATACCTCAGAATGTTTAGCTAACTCTTCTAGAGTGGTTGTTACTTTTCCGGTAAATAAATCCTGATTTATAGCGTATTTAATTACTTCTTGTGAACCTGGGGAGTCAAAAGTTACGGATTTATTAAAGTTTAAATTACGAGAATGTAATTCTACTCCGGTTAAATCCGCAACTATTGCTCCAAGTGAATGACCGCTAGTATCAAAAATATATTCTGCAGCTTTTTCAATACCGCCTATTTTTTCAATTACTTCATCAATAAATTTCTTAACTGTTACTAATTTATTAGGATTATAATGGAAAGTAATACGTACATCATCCCATATGTCATTCATATCTGCTTTTGTACCGGCACTAGCAATATGAATGGCTTTAGTTTCCTTATTTATAAATGCAACAGCTTTATAACCATATTGAGCTGTATTTGCGTTATTACAAGAAGCGGCGAGTATTGCCCAACCACTACCCACTAAGTGACTACCATCTGTCATTAATGCTTCTGCAAGATATCGATTTGTATCATCCGTCTTATACGCAAGATTTACTCCTAAATGAGCAAATTCCTTATGGTTTATAGCGCTTATAGGAATTTCTGCTATAGTTAAAGATTCAAATTCCTTCATTTGTATTCCAAATATTAGTTTATCTTTACCACAAAATATGGAATTTTTTTAATATAATGTCAAGCATTAATATTACTTAAGTTATTATTAAAATAAAAATTGACATTTGTTTACCTTTGTAATATGGTGCATTTTTATATTCAAAAACCATGAGATATGGTAATTTAAATTTAATAAAGAGGAAACAATGTTTTCATATATTACACATTTATTTGGTAGCAATGCCCCAAAAACTTATTCATCTATTATAAAGGCTAAAGAAACATATCTTGAATTTATTAATATAGCTAAAAAAGTAGTAACAGATATAGAAGCAATATTATCAGCTTTGGATTTGAAAGATACAGTTATTAGTTATGCAGAATATGCCCTTGATTTTACAGTAGAAAAAATTTTTGGAAATACTATAGGTAAAATAATCTCTCCTAAAATTAAAGAAGCTATTAAATATATACCGGAATATGTTGATTCTGCTACAAAAAACCTAGAAGAAGATATTAAAACTTTTAATGATTATTTAAATAATGCTGCTCAGATTGAGCTAGATTTTGCTAATGAAGAAGAAGGAAGTATAGTTTTAGTGGGAGTTGATGCTAATTGTTAAGGTTCAAGCTATTAAATCTTTCTAATTACAAATAAACAAAGGATAAGTTAAAAACTTATCCTTTTTCATCTAATAGCATCCTTTGCTCTTTTTTCAAAAGCTACAATCATTTTTTCAGTTGCTTTGGTAAAATAAGTGCCGATTAATTTATCCAGTATTACGGACTTCATTTTAAAATCAATAAAGAATTTTAATTCAGTTCCTGCCGTGCGTGGAACAAATTGCCAAGTACTTTTTAAATATTTAAAAGGTCCTGAAATAGCTACCGTATCAATCAAATATATTCCATCATCTGTTATTGCATTTGTAACTCGTGAATTATATTTTTCTGAAAAACCTTTTAACTGGATCACTAACTCAGCAATGATCTCATAGTTATCTTCTGAAATAATTCTAGAAGCAACGCACCAAGGCAAGAATTTAGGATAAGACTTTACATCCCACACCAAATCAAATAATTCTTGCGGTTTATAAGGTAAAACTTTAATTTGCTCAAATGAGGGCATAGTAGGTGTTGTGTAGTAAGTTTAAATTAATCTATTTTAGTTCTTTTTAGCTACAAATTATAAGATTTTTTTTAAAATAGGGATAACTATTCCAGCAAAAATCTTATTAATTTTCGCATAAAAATTCCTTAAAATATAAATAATTTAAACTTACTACACAACACCTAAAAATCCGTGACTTTACCTTTATGTTGCCAATCGCCGTATCTTGTCGGTTCTAGACCTTTAACACCCCCAATTTCTTTTTCTTTTGGCAAATTTTCTTCTTCTGATATATTATTATCTTTTTTATCGTCCATAGTACTAAATATATGAAATATAACCGCATATATATTAATAGTCATTTGGCTGAAAATAGCAAGATAGAATTAGCAAACGCTCATATTCATTATATTAAAACGGTGCTACGTCTTAAAGTAAATGATGGCTTGCGTATCTTTAACGGTACGGATGGAGAATTTTTAGCACAAATTACCGATATAGGTAAAAATAACCTATCGGTTAAGCTTAAAGAACAGTTAAAAAAGCCTTATACAGAATCTGCTTTAACTCTTACTGTTGCTATAATAAAGCAAGATAAATTAATGCTCGCAATAAATATGGCTACGCAACTCGGTATAACTAAAATTATTCCGTTAATTACCAAGCGGTGTCAATTTAGATCGGTAAATATCGAACGTTTAACAAAATGTGTGATTGAAGCGACAGAGCAATCGGAGCGTCTTATTCCCCCGATAATTGAGCAAGCTATTAAATTACAAGATTATCTTAAAAAGAATAATAATTTGATGTTATATGCTAATGAACATGAAAAAGAAGAGAACTCTATATTACAAATTTCATCATCACTTAATAATAGTGATATAGATATTGTTATTGGACCGGAAGGCGGTTTTACTAATGATGAGCTTGAACTTCTTGCCTCATATAAGAATACAAAATCTATAAGTTTAGGAAGTAATATACTGCGAGCTGAAACAGCAGCGATAACTGCTATAGCACAAGTAGCTCTTACGATATCAATTCCCGCGGAGGCAGGAATCCAGTAATTAAAAAGCATAAATGCTACTAGTATTGTTTCGTTTTTTTCTAGCTTCCCGCCTCCGCGGGAATGATATCGAGCAAGTTGTCTGATTCATACAACAATGAATGCCGGCCACAGAGTGACACAGTTTTACCTCACCTTTTCTATTCCAGGTTTACAAAATAGCTTACCTAAACAAAGGAAAGAATATACACCACAAAAGCCTATAATTATATAAAGTATTGTAACAATAATTGGAAATGAGCCAAATAAAAGTGTAACTAAATTAAAATTAAACAATCCAACCAAGCCCCAATTTATAGCACCTATAGAAGATAGTAAATGTATAGTAGTAATAAGCAGATTATTAGAAGTATTTATTAACATATTTTGACCTCATATTCATTAAACGTAAAATAATCATTCCTCATTTTGTGCTTTATGTCTACTAAATTTTACAATTCTATAATTTATTAATCCTTCTTAAAAGTTTGATATATTACGGGTATAACAAAAATTGTAAATATAGTACCGATGCTTAATCCTCCAACTATTACAAAACCGATAGAATTACGAGCAGCAGCACCGGCCCCGTCTGCAAAAACTAGAGGTAAAGCTCCGACTACAGCAGCAAGGGTAGTCATAAGAATTGGACGCAAGCGAAGTTTTGAGGATTCTATTATAGCTTCTCGAACCTTTACTCCTTTTTCTCTTAGCTGATTAGCAAATTCTACTATCATAATAGAATTCTTAGTAATTAATCCAATTAAAGTAATAAGTCCGATATTGCTATACATATTAAGGCTATTACCTGCAAGCCAAAGAGCAAGTACACCGCCGGTTATTGAGAAAGGTACGGCAAGTAATATTAATAAAGGATCAGTAAAATTTTCAAATTGAGCTGCAAGCACTAAATAGATAAATACAAGAGCAAATACAAATGTTATAAGCATATTACTGTCTGCCTCTTTCATTTGTTTAATTTCTCCGATATATTCAATTACAGTATTACTAGGATCAAGTAACTTAGCGGCTATTTTATTGATTTCATCGATTGCGTCATCAATTTTTCCATCAGGAGCAAGATCGGACTTATTACTTTAATTGGATTAATAAATTATAGAATTGTAAAATTTAGTAGACATAAAGCACAAAATGAGGTAAAGCTCCGACTACAGCAGCAAGGGTAGTCATAAGAATTGGACGCAAGCGAAG